>JANNEI010000228.1:0-4257 GCA_031378565.1 Burkholderiales bacterium | reverse complement strand
AGTGGCAGCAGCATGATCAGCGCCACCGCGAGTTCGTTGTTGCCTTCGATCATCCCGCCCGATGGCCCCCACACGCGCCCGGTGCCGCCGGTGATCAGCGTCCAGACACCACCCTTGATGCCGTAGAACCCCACCGAGAACGTCACCACCCAGATCAGGATATCGACCTGCTGGCGTCCGCGAACCAGCATCAACGTGACGAAGATCATGACCTGGATCTTCATCACGAAGATCCAACGGTCGAGCACGATGGCCTGGGTGTTGAGCGCGAAGAACGAGGTCACCGTCATCCACAGCAGCAGCAGGAACAGCGTCACCGTGACGCTGTTGATCGGCAACGGCCGCCGCTGCCGCGAGAACAGCAGCCCGGTCAGCGTGACAAGCGCCACCATGTAGGCGAACGGCAACGTGCGCGCGAAACCGTAAACCGACTTTTGCGGACTCATCATCGACAGCCATGCAAAGACGTAGGCACCCAGCAACGGGCTGCGCAAGATGAAGGGCAGCAGGCCGAACACGATCAGGCTGAGCAGGATGTCACGCATCGGTCATTGCCTCGCGCGCACCGACAGCGTGGCTGACGATGTAGCGGAACTTGCCCGACAACTCGGCGGGAATTTGGTCGACGATGCTGACCTGCACCTCGACTTCGGCACCCAGCCGCTGGCGAAAGCCAGCCACGATCGATGCAATCGTCCGGCTCTCGAAGTCGGCATCGGTCACCAGTTCGACGCGTGTCAAGAGCCGACTTTCCTGCGTCACCTTGAAGGACTGAATTCCGCCCTGCTCGCGCAGAACATAGATCAGCGCCAGGCCATGCATCACGGTGCCGTCGGCGGCGACAACGAAGTCGGTGGTTCGGCCCTGGATTTCGCGCAGCAGCGGCAAGCCGCGGCCGCACGCGCAGCTGCCGGTGTCGGCAACGGCCACGTCGCCCGTGCGGTAGCGAACGAACGGAAAATCGCCGGTGGCCAAGTGGGTCACGACGATTTCACCAGGCTCTCCGTCGGGCACGACACGCCCATCGTTGCCGACCAGTTCGACGACCACGTCTTCGGCCATCACATGCATGCCTCCCGATGGGCACTCGTGGGCGATGAAGCCGGCATCGCGCCCACCGTAGCCGTTGGCGACCGGGCAGCCGAAGACACGCGCGATGGTGGCCCGCTGGTCGTCATAAAGCCGTTCGGAGGTCACGAACGCGACCCGGATGCCGAGGTCGTTCAGCGGCGTGCTGCGACGCTCTGCGTGGCGGGCGATGTGCGTCAACGCCGACGGGTAGCCGAACAACATGCGCGGCCTGCGCTTGCGAATGCGCGCGATGAACCCGTCGAGCTTCGCCTCGGACATCTCGAAGGCCGGCAGCAACTCGCTGCGCAGCACCCGGTCGCGCCAGCGGCGCAACCTGTCCTGGGTGCCGAGTTCGATTGGCGAGCCCCAGATCACCATTTCGGGGTCGCCAATGTCGACGCCCCACCAGCGCGTGGCGCGCCACTTGGCCCCGACATCGTGATTGGTGCGCGCCTTGCCGATGTAGAAGACGAGCGGCTGGCCGGATGAACCGCCGGTGTTGTAGCGGCTAAGCGTGTCATGCCGATCGGCCTTGAGCGCGTTCAGGTGGCCGCGAATGTCGCTCTTGGTCAGCAAAGGCAAGGCCTGCAAGTCACTCAGCGAGGCGACACCAATTGGATCGAAGCCCTGCTGCTTGAACAGCGCGCGGTAGTAGGGCACCCGCGCTCCGATGTCGGTCAGGAAGCTGCGCAGCCTGGCGACCCGTTGCGCCTCGAGTTGCTGCGGCGGCCACCATTGGCTTTGTTCGAGGCACCTTCGCACGCCGACCGAAGCGTGCCCCTTTGCGAACTCATGCAACGGAAACAACGCCTGCGAGCACAACGAGGTGTAGAAGCTCACGTCGCACTCCCTGCGGCAGCCACCCGTCGATAGGCATCGAGCCAGAGCCGGCTGACCTGCGGCCAGGCGTAGCGCTGTGCTTCACGCAGCCCTGCCTGACGCAGCGAGCGCGCCTTGTCGCGCAAGCGCAGCAACTCGAGCACTCGCTGGCCCATCGCCTGATCGTCGCCTACCGCCACCAGCAGACCCGAGACCTCGTTCTCGACCAGGTCGGGGATGCCGCCGGCGTCGGTGCTGACGACCGGAACGCCGCTGGCGAACGCCTCCAGGATAGAAATCGGCATGTTGTCCACGGTGCTCGGGTTGAGCATGCAGTCGGCATCGGCATACAACGAAGTCATCTGCGCGTTGTCGATCCGACCGGTGAAGCTGACGTGTTCGCGAAGCCCCAGGTCGGACACCAGCGCTTGCAGGCTGTCCAACTCCGGTCCGCTGCCGGCGACTGTCATGCGCGCGCGCGGGTACTCCCGCTGCACATGACCGAAGGCGCGGATCGAGGTCGGGATGTCGTAGATCTTTTCCAGGTTGCGGGTGACCACCAGATGCGGGTCAATCACCGGGTCACGGAACACCGCGGGCCGGAAGCGCGACAGGTCGATGATGTTCGGTATCACCTCGGCATCGAGGCCATGCTCGCGAAACACGCGCAGCAGATACGCGGAAGGCGTGACACGCAGCGACGCGCCAGCGAGCATCTGCAGCACATGCGCCGGTGCATTCGTGAAGAAGGTGTCGGCATTGCCACCCCGATAGTTCACGATGACATGCACCCCGCGCACGCGGGCGATCAGCAGTGCCGGCAGCACGCACAAGTGCCAGGCCCAGCCGGAGTTGGCAAAGACATGCAGCACGTCGACCTGCCCGGCGACCCGCCACAGCCGCAGCAGATACGGCAACAACCGGACGCCGGCGCGCAGGATCGGAATCCGCCCAGCGAACGCCGGGCGATACGGCGCATTGCTGCACACCAGCTGCACCCGGGTGCCCTCGGCCCCGAGCAGGCGGATCAGTTGCTCGCATTGGTTGGCCATGCCGCCGGACGGTGGTGGCAGCGGGCCGACCACACCGACCCGTGGTTGCGGCGCGGGTTCATGCACGGGCAGCGTCTCGTTCCGGCGCGCTGTGCCGCTTGACGCAAGCAAGCACCGTCGCCACCCCGCCAAGCCAGACGGCCCAATGCTGGCGGCACGCAGCCTGCCCGAGGCAGCTTGCTACCAGCACAGGCCCTCCACTCGGGCGGCAATCGCGGACCGGTTCGGCAGGTGCACGAGGTCGAGCACGATCTGGTCCGCCCGCGCATGCCGCGCCAGCGCGTCGGCGACGGCGGCACCCGCGAGGCCCACGACGAGCAACTCGGACTCGCCGATCACCGCGGCGATGTCCGCCCGCAGCAGTTGGCCGATGTGCGGCAGGTGGCGTTCGATGTAGCGCCGGTTCGCTCCCAGCAGCTGCGACATGTGGACGTCCGGGTCGTAGACGGTGAGCTGCATGCCCTTGCCGATCAGTTGCTCGGCCAGCGTGACCAGCGGGCTTTCGCGCAGGTCGTCGGTGCCGGTCTTGAACGACAGGCCGATGAAGCCGATGCGACGTTTGCCGGTTTCCAGCGCCTTGCGCAGCGCCAGCGCGAGGTGCGCCTGGTTCGACGTGATGATGCTGGACAGCATCGGGATGTCGACATCGTGCGACTTGGCGAGATGGCTGGTGGCGCGCAACTCTTTCGGCAGGCACGAACCGCCGAAGGCGAAGCCGGGCTTCAGGTAGGCGCGCGAGATGTTGAGCTGGGTGTCCTGACACACCAGGTCCATCACCTCGAAGGCGTCGACACCGAGCGCATCGCACAGGCGCGCTGTTTCGTTGGCGAAGGTGATCTTCAGCGCGTGGAAGTTGTTGCAGGTGTACTTCATCATTTCTGCGGCACGCACCGATGTCTCGATGAACTTGCACGGCAGGTGCCCGAACAGTTCATGCAGGCGCTGCACCGGCTGGGCGTGGTTGGCCCCGATCACGGTGAACGGCGGCTGGTCGTAGTCACGGATCGACGAGCCTTCACGCAGGAACTCGGGCTGGAAACAGAGGAAGAAGCCCTCGCCGTCCCGCTTGCCCGAAGCCTGCTCGATGATCGGCCGCAGCACGCCTTCGACGGTGCCGGGAACCAGCGTCGAGCGGAATACGACGGTGTGCGCCTGCGCCTTCTCGCCGACAGCGTTGCCGATGTCGGCCGCGAGGCGAAGAATGGCACCCTGGTCCTGGCTGCCGTTGGGTGCCGAGGGCGTGCCGACGCACACCAGCGACAGCTCGCTGTCCAGCACGGCACGGTGTGCGTCGGTGGTCACGGTGACCCGGCCG
>JANNEI010000102.1:0-3654 GCA_031378565.1 Burkholderiales bacterium | reverse complement strand
GATCACGAGTTGAACGTAGGTCACCGGCCGCAACAGGTTGACCTGGTACTTGGTGTGCCAGCTGGCAGTGAAGGCATCGGCCATCGCAAGGGTCAGGCGCGCATAGGTCTCAGTGGCGCTGGCGAGGTTCGCTTGCCGGGCCTTCAACACGTCGCCGGCGATGAACACCCAGTGGCCCGACGGTGTGGGCGTCTTTCCCGGATCGTCGGCCCAGTAGAGCGCGAACTGGCGCTGCTCCTGCGTCGCGGCATTGGCGATTCGGTGCACCTCCAGGCCTTCCTTGTGGAACGCCGAGCCGGGTTGCTCGGAGTAGGCCGGCGGCAGCGGCGCGGGGCAGTCGTCGGCGCTGGCCAGCACGAACGGGCGGTTGCTGCCCCAGTACGGCAGCAGCGGTGCCGCGAAGGCGGGCGGTGTGGCCGACCACTGGCCCGCACCGCTCGGCGGCACGTAGGCCTCGCGGCCACGCCGCAGCGGGCCCCAGGCCTCGTGTCCGCCGTCGGTGCGCGCCCAGGTCATCAGCGCCATCGACACCAGCTTGCCGAAGCTCTCGGACCGGTTGCCGATCTCGGACGTGATGGCCGCGGGGTCGAAGTCTTGCGGGTACTTGAGCGGCAGGCTGCGTTCGAGCAAATCGATGCGCGCCTTGTTCTCGGCGCTCGCCGTCGGGAACATCATCCGCGTCATCGCGGCCATCGATGCGTTGGCGACGCTGGGCCAGTGCAGCGGCTCGTCGGGCTGGGCTGCGGGCAGCGAGCTGAGTTCGTTCAACTGGCCGGTCAGGCTGACACGGTCCGGCATGCCAGGCACAACCGATTCGTACAGCGCCAGACCCAGGTAGGCCAGAGCGCGGGACGCCACCGGCGGGCTGAAGGCGGGCGTCTGCTGCGTCAGCAACAGCGCGAGCTGGAACCACTCGGTGGGCACGTTCGCGCTGTAGGCAGCCGCGGGTTTGGCTGCCACTGCGGCTGGGGCCTGGGCGCGCGCTGGAATCATCCCTGCGCCAATGCAGGCCAGGAGCACACCGCCACGCAGGCACGTCTGCCGCAGCATCGCCATGGTGGTCATGGTGCCTTCCAGTCGATCACGCCGCGTTCCCGGTCCACACCGTAGAAAGCATCGGCCGCCACGCTGTGCCACGGGCTCCACTCGCCCTGCGGCCACTGCACGCGCAGCCGCACGCTGCGCGCTTCGCCCACGCCGAAATGCATCCATCCGAGGGGCCCGCTGGCATGGCCGCCGCCGATCGTGAGTTCCTTGCGCAACATGCGCGCGCCCAGGTCGACCTCGACCCAGGCACCGACGGCATCGCGGTTCCCGCCCGGCTGGCGCAGCCGCAGTTGCAGCCAGTGGCCCATCGCCAGCGGCTTGTCCGCCGTGCCCGCACCGACGTTGCGCCACAGTTGCGCCTTGTCCCACCGATTGACGACGATCATGTCGAGCAGCCCGTCGCCGTTCAGGTCCGCCAGCATGCCGCCGCGCCCACGCCGGAAGCTCGCGATGCCGGCCTGCTGGCCGACTTCCACAAAACGGCCGTCGGCCTGCTGCAGCAGCAGGTTGTTCGGGTCCAGCGTGGCGAAGTCGGGCATGGTCGACACATTGCCCTTGACGATGAACAGGTCCACCAGGCCGTCGTGGTTCACATCCTCGAACTGCGCATGCCAGGCGGTGGACGGATGCACGTCGCCACCGATGTAGGGCCGGTGTGCGGTTGCCCCGCGCTTGTAGGCGGTGTCGACATAGCTCGGCGCGTTTTTGTCACGCGCGCCGGGCTCCAGGGTTTGCAGCTTGTTGTCCGACATGCTGGTCAAGAACACCTCGGGCAGGCCATCGCCGTCGAGGTCGTGGCTGGCAATGCCCATGCCCCAGATCTGCAGCGGCTTCCAGCCATCGACCGTCGTGTACAGCGCCGGCGGCTGGCCGGGTGCGAGCTTCCACAACTGTTCTTGTCCGCCCTTGTAGTACTCGCGATCGTTGCTGACGCGCAGCGCCGCCTGGCCACTGCGGTTCCAGTCCGAGAACAGCATCGACAGCGCGCAGTGGCCGGGCACCAGCGGCAGCGCAGGTGCGTAGGCGGTGCCCGAGGCGTCGGGCCGCCACAGGCTGCCGGGCGTGCAGGTGCCCCACGGAAACTCGGGCTTGCTGCGGTCCACATAGGTGCCGAAGGCCAGCGTCGGCATCGTCTGCCCGCGCTCCCAGGTGGCCGAGAAAGCGCTGTGCCAGGCGTTGCCGGAGCGCAGCTTCCAGCGCTCGTTGGCGCGTTCGAACTTGCAGTTGCCCAGGCCCCGGAACAACTGCACTTCGCCGACGCGCAGCACCACCAGGTCAGCCTGGCCGTCGCCGTCGATGTCCAGCGGATAGGCACCGATGGCGTTGGTCAGTTCCAGACCCGAGCGTTCTTCGACCAGCTTGATCGTCCCGCCGCGAGCGCTGCGGTTGCGATAGAACTTGGCCTTGTTGACGCCCGCCGTGACGTAGACCTCGGGCAGCCCGTCGCCGTCGCAGTCGAAGGTCGCCACTCCCCCGCCGACCATGTACTCGCCCTCGCCTTCGAAGCGGCTCTGCAGGCCGGCGGAGTCGGTTTCTTCGATGAAGCGCGGAAAGGGCGGCGACTGTGCCTGGGCGAAGCAGGCGAAGACGGCTGCGATCAACGCCAGCGCGCTGCGGCGCAAATTGATCGGCGAATCACAAACACTGTGCATCGGTATGGGCTCCTTCCCCTTGAAGGGGGAAGGCCGGGTTTCAAAGGGGAGGGAGTCAGACAAATCTGTTGACGATGTTCTCCAGCCGCTCTTGCCGACCCGAACGCGGCTTGGGCGAGAGGCCTTGCGCATGCACACGCTCGGCCAGCGCATCCAGGCTGGCCCCGGCTTCAATCGCCTGCCCCAGCTCACCTTTCCAGCCCGCATACCGCTCGCTCACCGCACGCTCCAGTTCGCCCGATTCGAACAGCGCCGCAGCACTCAGAAAGGCGCGCGCCAGCGTGTCCAGCCCACCGATGTGGCCCTCGATCTGATCCACCGGATCGATGCTCTGGCGCCGCACCTTGGCGTCGAAGTTCATGCCGCCGCTGCCCAGCCCGCCATGGCGAATGATTTCCAGCATGGCGGGCATCATCGAGGCATGGTTGTTCGGGAACTGGTCGGTGTCCCAGCCCAGTTGCTCGTCGCCCCGATTGGCGTCGATGGAGCCGAGGATACCCAGCGCTGCGGCGGTGGCCACCTCGTGCTCGAAGCTGTGGCCGGCCAGCGTGGCGTGGTTGACTTCGAGGTTCACTTTCACCTCGCCCTCCAGGCCGTAGCGCCGCAGGAAACCGTAGACCGTGGCGGCGTCGTAGTCGTACTGGTGCTTGGTGGGTTCTTGCGGTTTCGGCTCGATCAGGATCGTTCCCTTGAAGCCGATTCGGTGCTTGTGTTCGACCACCGCCGCCAGGAAGCGGCCGTAGTGATCGAGCTCGCGGCACAGGTCGGTGTTCAGCAGGGTCTCGTAGCCTTCGCGGCCGCCCCACAGCACGTAGTTTTCGCCGTTCAGGCGCTGCGTCCATTCGAGCACGTGCTTGACCTGCGCCGCCGCGTAGGCGTAGACCTCGGGGTCGGCATTGGTGGCCGCGCCGCTCATGTAGCGCGCGTGCGAGAACAGATTCGCCGTGCCCCACAA
>JANNEI010000047.1:0-3897 GCA_031378565.1 Burkholderiales bacterium | reverse complement strand
CCTGGCGTGCGATGTGCGCTGAGCTCGGCACGCTGCCCGTGTTCGCCGACCTCGATGCGCCCGATCCGGCCGTCACCGGACCAGCGTTTCAGGCCGCGCTGGAGCAGCCGGTGCGGGCAGGGGCAGCACTCGGTGATCACGTGGTGTCGACCCGATGACGGACGCGCTGCTGCACGCCATTTCCCTCAGCCTGGTCTCGCACACCAACGCCGGTAAGACGACGCTGGCGCGCACGCTGCTCGGCCGCGACGTGGGCACGGTGCGCGACGCGCCGCACGTGACCGAGTTCGCCGACGTGTTCACGATGCTGGAGACCGCGCAGGGCGAGAAGTTGCTGCTGTGGGACACGCCGGGCTTCGGCGACAGCGGGCGGCTGGTCAAGCGGCTGCGCGAATCGGCTCATCCGTTCAGCAATCCGCTGGGCTGGTTCCTGAGCCAGATCTGGGACCGCTGGCGCGACCGCGCGTTCTGGTCCAGCCAGCAGGCGATGCGCAATGTGCGCGACGAAGCCGACGTGATGCTCTACCTCGTCAACGCGTCCGAGTCGCCCGAGGCGGCCGGCTACGTCGAGCCCGAGATGGAACTGCTCGGGTGGATCGGCAAGCCTGTTGTCGTGTTGCTGAACCAGTTGGGCGCGCCGCGAGAGGGCGCGCTGGAGGCGGCGGAGGTCGAACGGTGGCGCGCGCATCTGGCAGCGCACGCGTTCGTGACGGCGGTGCTGCCGCTGGACGCATTCGCCCGCTGCTGGGTGCAGGAGGGCACGCTGCTGCTGGCGATCGAGTCGGCATTGACAGGCGAGCGGCGTGCGTTGATGCAGCGCCTGCACGCGACGTGGCAGACGCAGCGACTGCGCACCTTCGACGCGGCGATGCGTTCGCTGGCAGGCAGCTTGACGCGGCTGGCCGGTGCCTTCGAGGTGGTCGCCGACGCGGGCAGCCTGCGCGCGCGCCTGCGCCAGGCCGGCATCGCCATCGGCGTGGGCAATGCGGAGCAGAGCCCGACCGCGCTGGCGCAAACAGCGTTGGCCGAACGGCACGGTGCCGAGGTGCGCGCCAACACGCTGGCGCTGATCGACCTGCATGGTCTGGAAGGACAGGCGCAGGGCGAGATCCTGCTGCGCCTGGCCACTCACTTCGAGACGCGTTTGCAGGTCGATGAAACCCGGGCCGGGCTGTGGGGCGGCATCGTCAGCGGGGCGCTGGTGGGTTTGAAGGCCGACCTGCTCAGCGGTGGTCTCACGCTGGGTGGCGGTCTGCTGGCAGGCGGGTTGATCGGCGCGCTGGGCGGGGCCGGGCTGGCGCGTTGCGTCAACCTCGTGCGCGGCACCGACGCATCGTGGGTTGCGTGGAACCCGCTGGCGCTGGACCAGATGCTGGAGGCCGCGCTGCTGCGCTATCTGGCCGTGGCTCACTTCGGGCGCGGCCGCGGCGACTGGGCTCAGGGCGAATCGCCGCCACATTGGCGCGGGGCCGTGGAGCGTGCATTGCAGCCGCAGCGTGAGGCGCTGGCAGCGGTGTGGCGCGAGCGAGAAGTTGGCGCTGGTGCGGCGGACGACGCCGGACGCACGCTGGCCGCTGCGCTGCTGCCGATCGTCACGCAGGTGTTGCGCGACGTGCTGCGCGAGCTGTACCCGGCGGCGGCGCTTGGGGAAAATGCGCAGCCCGAGCGGCAGGCTTCGCAGTAGCCTCGGGGCAGGACACGCACACCATGAACGCAGCCCAGAACCCCATCGATTTCTACTTTGATTTCTCGTCGCCGTATTCCTACATCGCGTCCGAGTGGATCGAGGCGCTGGCGGCGCGCCATGGCCGCACGGTTCAATGGAAAGCGATCCTGCTCGGCGCTACGTTTCAGGCGGCGGAACTGAAAAGTCCGGTGTCGTACCCGATCAAGCGCGAGTACTCGTTTCACGACTTCGAGCGCTCGGCGCGTTTTGCCGGCGTTCCCTTGATGAACCCGGAAAAGTTTCCGATCGCCACCCAGAACGCAGCGCGCATTTTCTGGTGGCTGCAGGCCCGCAGCAACACCACCGCAAGCCACTGGGCGCGGCACTGCCTGCGCGCCTACTTCGCGCGTGGTGTCGACCTCAGCGATGCGGCACGGTTGAAGGAACTGGCGGTCGAATTCGGGCTCGATGCGAGCGAGGCCGAAGCCATCTGGAACGACCCCGAATGGAAGGCGCGCCTGAAAGCCGCCAACGACGCGGCCATTGCCGCCGGTGTGTTTGGCGCGCCGTTTTTCATGATCGACGGCGAGCCGTTCTGGGGCAACGACCGCCGTGCGCAGATCGAGCGCTGGTTGGAGAAAGGGCCGTTCTGATGAAGACCGCACAAGCGTTGGTCGACGAGGCGATGCGGCTCGTCACCACGCACAGCCTGGAACAGGCGCGCGCGTTGCACGGCAGCGACGACGTGGTGTTCGTCGATGTGCGCGATGTGCGCGAGCTGGAACGCGAGGGCGTCATTCCCGGTGCCGTTCACGCGGCGCGCGGCATGCTCGAATTCTGGTTCGACCCGAGCTCGCCGTATCACCGCGAGGTGTTCGCGCAGGACAAGGAGTTCGTGCTGTTCTGCGCCGCCGGTTGGCGCTCTGCACTGAGCGCGCGCACGCTGATGGAAATGGGTGTGCAGCGCGTCTCGCACATCGAAGGCGGCTTCACCGCCTGGAAAGCCGCCGGTGCGCCGGTGGCCGAGAAGCCGAAAAAGTAGCCGCGAGGCGACGATCGCCGCCGTCATTGCAACGCCAATCGCCACCCCTACAATTGACGTATACGTCAATCAACTGCCTGTATGCGCCCCTGTGCATGACAAGCTGTCCTCGGAGACTCCATGCCCATCCTTGCCTCCAAGCTCAGCCCGCGGTCCGAGGACTTCAAGGCGAACGCCGCGGCGATGCGCGCCCTGGTCGACGACCTGAACGCGAAGCTGGCGGCAATTGCGCTGGGCGGCGGCGACAAGCCGCGCGCGAAGCACGTGGCGCGCGGCAAGCTGCTGCCGCGCGACCGCGTCGAGATGCTGCTCGACCCGGACACGCCCTTCTTGGAGGTGGCACCGCTGGCCGCGCTGGACATGAACAACAACGACGCGCCTGGTGCCGGGCTGATTGCCGGCATCGGGCGCATCAGCGGCGTCGAGTGCATGGTGGTCTGCAACGACGCCACGGTGAAGGGCGGCACCTACTTTCCGATGACGGTGAAGAAGCATTTGCGGGCACAAGAGATCGCGCAGCAGAACCGCCTGCCGTGCATCTACCTGGTCGATTCGGGCGGTGCAAATTTGCCGAACCAGGACGAGGTGTTTCCCGACCGAGAGCACTTCGGCCGCATCTTCTTCAATCAGGCGAACATGAGCGCGCTGGGCATTCCGCAGATCGCGGTGGTGATGGGCTCGTGCACCGCGGGCGGTGCCTACATGCCGGCGATGAGCGACGAATCCATCATCGTGAAAAACCAGGGCACGATCTTCCTGGCCGGGCCGCCGCTGGTGAAGGCTGCCATCGGCGAGGTGGTAAGTGCTGAAGACCTGGGCGGCGGCGACGTGCACACGCGGCTGTCGGGCGTGGCCGACCACCTGGCCCAGAACGACACCCACGCGCTGGCGATTGCACGCGCCAGCGTGGCCAACCTGAACTGGCGCAAGGACGTTGCGATGCTTTGCGTGCCGCCGCGCGCGCCGCTGTTCGACACCGCCGAACTGCACGGCGTGATCCCCACCGACACCCGCAAACCGTACGACGTGCGCGAGATCATTGCGCGCTTCGTCGACGGCTCGGAGTTCGACGAATTCAAGGCCCGCTACGGTGCCACTCTGGTGACCGGCTTTGCGCACATCGAAGGCATGCCGGTGGGCATCATCGCCAACAACGGCGTGTTGTTTTCAGAATCGGCGCTGAAGGGCG
>JANNEI010000033.1:0-1823 GCA_031378565.1 Burkholderiales bacterium | reverse complement strand
ATTTGCCAGCCGGCGCGACCGGCACCGACGATTACCACGCCGGCGTCAACGCGCGAACTCGCGGCGCGGCGTGTGCTGCGCGCGGCGCGTCGCGGCATGGCGGTCACCTCGTACGGTTCGAAGTCGACCTTGGTCACGCCGCACAGCGGGCAGGCCCAGTCGTCGGGGATGTCGTCGAAGCGCGTGCCGGGGGCCAGGCCACTGTCGGCGTCGCCCTTCGCTTCGTCGTAGATCAGGCCGCAGGCGCGGCAGATGAAGGTGCGGAAAACCTCGGCGACCAATGCGGCGGTCATGCCGGCGTCTCGGCGGCGCTCAGCCGCGCGATCTCTTTGCGCAGGTGCTTGATGGCCGGCGTGACGATGGCGACGAAGTGCGACTCGCGCACACGCCGCTGCACGGCGGAACTCATCAGGTAGCCGCGCGCACCCTGGTGCAGCAGGGCCGACTGCGCGGCGCGCAGCGACAGCTCGCTGGCGTGGGCGCGCGCATCCAGCACGTCGATCAGGAACTCGGTGTCGCTGGCGTACGGCGTTTTCGCCAGCCGCAGCGTGCGCTCGGTCAGTGCGTCGAGTTCGGCTTGCAAATCGTCGGGCCGGTCTTCCAGGAACTCGTTGACATGGCCGAGCTGCCGCTCCACATCCCACATCGAGTCGATGGCCCCTTGCGCCACGCCCAGCCCCATGCCGCATTGCAGCAGGATGAAGGCGGCGCGGATGCGGCCGATGAATGGGCGCACCGGGTCGGCGATGAGCTGGCCGGCACCGATGAAGTGGTCGGTCATGCGCACCGCGTAGGTGTTGGTGCCTTCCATGGCCGAAAACGACGGGCAGTTGCGCAGCTCCACGCCGGGTGCGTCGCAGTGCACGACGAACATCACCTCGCGCGGCGCTTCGCCGGCGTCGGTTTCAACCGCCGCCACAGCGCCGAAGTAGTGGTCGGGCCCCAGGTTGCTGACCCACGGCAAGCTGCCGTTGACGATGTAGCCGCCGGCCACCGGGCGCGCCTTGAGCAGCAGCGTCTCGATGCCGGCGAAGGTTTTCATCGGGTTGCTCATGCCGGTGGCACCCAGCGTGTGGCCCAGCGCGTGCTCGGTCAGCGCGGTGCCCATCAAGGCCGGGTTGCCCGACTTTTCCATGTAGACGCCGCACACGTCGTGGCACCACACCATGAAGCCGGTGGCACCACACACGCGCGACACCTCGGTGATGGCGCGGATGGCGGCACCGAAGTCACCGGGCTGTCCGCCTTGCGCCATGTGCGCCTTGAAGGCACCCAGCTCGCCCAGCCGATGAAGGATTTGCTTCGGGTAGATGCCGCGGCGGTCGATGCCGTCGGCCAGCTCGGCCAGCGGGCCATCGGCCAGTTCGCGCACGGCTTGCAACATGGTTTCAGACGACGACGCTGCGGGCGAAGCGAGCGCATCGTGGCTGACGGCTTCCATCACGGCAGACATTGATTTTTCCTCGGGGGGTGGCGTGGACGGGGATCAAGCCATGTCGATGGCGAAGGCGATCGGATTGCGCATGCTGTTGGCCACCGGCGAATACTGGTTGGCGTGTTTCACGATCTCGTCCAGCACCTCGCGCGTCGCGTCGCCCTCGATCTCGACCTTCACGCGGATGGCCTGAAAACCCATGTCGGCCGGCAGCTTGGTCGCGCCGCCGGCACCCCAGGCGGCGGGGTTGCCGATGTCGCCTTCCAAGAACAGTTCCAGCTTGCTCAGCTTCACCTGCTTCCAGGTGGCGACTGCCGTGATGCCGACGGCCAGGCAACCGCCCAGCGCCGACAGCACCACCTCGCCGGGCGCGGGCGCGGTGTCTTGC
>JANNEI010000019.1:0-3762 GCA_031378565.1 Burkholderiales bacterium | reverse complement strand
GCTCGGCAGCGACAGAAACCGCGGCCAGACACGGCGCATCTCGGCGCTCAGCGGCGCACCTTCGGTCAGGTTGAAGTGCAGGCCGCGCTGAATGTTGGGCGGCAGTCCACGCAGCAACGGCGCCTGCGCGTGCCAGTGGCCGCTGGTGACGAGGCAAGAGGTGCAGGAAAGGCGCTGCGCATGCGCCAGTTGGGCGATCGCGCTTGAGATGCCGGGCGACTGGCCGAAGTCGTCGGCGCACAGCATCAGGGTTCGGGTCGCCGCCGTCATGCGTCGTGCGTCAGGTGACGGGCGTCAAGCATCCGGCATCAGGTGACGGGCGGCCGGCGGCGTGTCGATGGCCCCGCGCCCGGTCTCGCTGCCGACGATGTAGACCGGTCGCTGCTTGACCTCGTCGAAGATGCGGCCCACGTATTCGCCGAGGATGCCGATCGACAACAACTGCACGCCGCTGAAAAACATCATGCTCGTCACCAGCGTGGCCCAGCCGGGCACGTTGTTGCCATAGACGAAATACTCGATGACGATCCAGAAGCCGAAGGCGATGGCGCACAGCGCGATCACCACGCCCACCGCACTCCACAAACGCAGCGGCGCATTCGTGAAAGCGGTGACGCCCGTGAACGCGAGCCGGGCCAGGCTGCGCATCGAAAACGTGCTGGTCCCGGCGTGCCGCTCGGCGGGCACGTACGGAATGATCACGTTGCGAAAGCCGACCCAGGCGTACAGCCCCTTCATGAAGCGGTTGCGTTCGGGCAGCGACTTCAGCGCGTCGACCACGCGCCGGTCCATCAGGCGGAAGTCGCCCGCGTCGACCGGGATCGGCACCTTCGAATCGCGGTTCACGAGGCGGTAGAACAACGCGGTGCCAAGGCGCTTGGCCAGGCTCTCGTCGGCGCGCGAGGCGCGCGCGGCACACACCATGTCGGCGCCGCCGCGCCAGGCGGTCAACATGTCGGGCACCAACGAGGGCGGATGCTGCAGGTCGGCGTCCATCAACAGCACCACCTCGCCCTCGGCGCGGTCGATGCCGGCAGTCAGCGCGGCCTCCTTGCCGAAGTTGCGCGACAGGGCCAGGTAGCGCACGCCGGGCCGTGCGGTCCAGCGCGCCATCTCGAACGGTGTGGCGTCCACGCTGCCGTCGTCCACCACGATGATTTCCCAGCGCTCGGTCAGCTCGGCCAGTTGCGCCGTCAGCCCGCTCAGCAAGGGGCTCAGGTTGGCGGCCTCGTTGTAGGCCGGCACCACGCAACTGATGGCCGGGCGCGCAGAACGCGCGGACACGTTTGCGGGGAGCAGCTCGGACGGTGTTGCAGCGGTGTTCACACCCGAACTGTACGACGCGAACTGCAGCGCAACGTCACCCGAACAGCCCCTTCACCAGACCCAGCAGCGCGCACGCCCCGATCAGCTTGATGACGTTGACGTTGAAGCGCATCAGCGCCACCGCCGCGGCCACGCCGATCAACAACGACAGCCCGTCGAAACGCCCGCCGAAGCCCTGCGGCCACAGCACGTGCACGGCGAAGAACAGCGCCAGGTTCAGGATCACGCCGACCACCGCCGCCGTGATGGCGGTCAGCGGCGCAGTGAACTTGATGTCGCCGTGCGTGGCCTCGACCAGCGGGCCGCCGATCAGGATGAACAGGAACGAGGGCAGGAAGGTGAAGAAGGTCACCACCACCGCCGCTGCCGCACCGGCCAGGAACAACTGATCCGGCCCGAACATCGGCCGGCCCCAGCCGCCGACGAAGCCGACGAAGGCGACCACCATGATCAGCGGTCCAGGCGTGGTTTCACCCAGCGCCAGGCCGTCGATCATCTGCGGCGCGGTCAGCCAGCCGAACTCGGTCACCGCGCCCTGGTACACATACGGGAGCACCGCGTACGCGCCGCCGAAGGTCAGCAGCGCGGCCTTGGTGAAGAACCAGCCCATCTGCGTCAGCACGCCCTGCCAGCCGAAGGTGGCGACGAGTGCGCCCATCGCCGTCAGCCACAGCAACGAGCCGACCGTGACGAAGTGCAGCAGCCGGGTGCGCGAGAAACGCGCGTGGGCTGGCGTGGGCGAGTCGTCGTTGATAACCGCCGGCGCGCTGGCGACAGGCTGCGCGCCACCGTGCCCGCCACCGCCGCGAAACCACTGCGGCACCCACGCTCCACCGGCAGCGCCGATGCCGCCGGCAGCCAGCACGATCAGCGGGAACGGCAGGCTGAGGAAAAAGATCGCGATGAACGCCGCCGCCGCGATCGCCCACAGCACCGCGTTCTTCAACGCGCGAGAGCCGATGCGCCAGGCCGCGAACAGCACGATGGCGGTGACGGCCGGTTTGATCGCCCACAGCACGCCCGCCACCACCGGCGTGTTGCCGAACACCATGTAGACGGCCGACAGCGCGATCAGGATAAACAATGACGGCAGCACGAACAGCGCACCCGCCGCGAGCCCGCCGCGCACGCCGTGCATCAGCCAGCCGATGTAGGTGGCCAGCTGCTGCGCCTCAGGGCCGGGCAGCAGCATGCAGTAGTTCAGCGCGTGCAGGTAGCGCCGCTCGGAAATCCAGCGCCGCCGCTCCACCAGCTCCTGGTGCATCAATGCGATCTGCCCCGCCGGCCCGCCGAAGCTGACGAAGCCGAGGTTCAGCCAGAAGCGCAGGGCTTGGGGAAAGGTGGGGGTGGGAGGGGCGTTGTCGGGAGCGCTAGTTACGTCGAGCACGGGAGATTCTGCTTCCAACTTTTCCGACGTGTTTTGCAATGCGATCCTGAACCTCAGTTTCTCGGATGGCGCTCAGCCGAGCCGCCTAAAACAAGCAAGCTTCGACCTCGGTCGCGAACGGCTGCGCACGCTCCGCCTGCGAGTGATTGGCATACGTGCTCCATGTGGGCGTGTAGTCCTCTGACTGATTTCCCCACGCCACCCAACCCTCGCGGGTTCCGCGCGCAAACATTTCGAGAAATGGTCCAGAACTGCAAGCCTCCACGATCCCGTACGCCTCGTCCGGCTTGCGTGAATGCTCACGTTTCTGCGAGCGAATAATGTTCACTTGACGTCGCCCCGGAGCCAGGGTTCTGGCATTTTTGCCGCGTACGCCGAATAGAAGAATCTCGGTCGTATTGCGGAAGTAGAAACCAACGCCGCGCCCATCTGGCCCCCCGTCTTTTCGCACCTTGTGCCAGACGATGTTGGACTTGTACTGAAACCCCCAAGCCGTCATGACCGCCAGCCCGTCAGGCAGCAGAGCGTTCGGTACCCACAGATAAAGGTGCGCAGTGTCTTCGCACACTTGTGCGACAGGCAGCGCCTTGATTTCGTCAAGCGCCATGGTTCCGTACCGATTCAGGCGTCTGTGCTCGGGCGCAACCTTGCCAGTGCGGTTCTGGAACTGCCAGGGCGGATCTGCCAAGACAGTACGGAACTTCGCCCCGTCAAGCATGTGCAGCAGATCTGTCTTTGGGTCAGCATCGGTTTGCATTTTGTGTACCTATTGATCTTCTTCGTACAGGAGGCGACTGATGCCGAGGACCAGGATCGGACAGCCACCACCGCCGCCCCCACTGATTCGAGGCAAGAGCTTGGACATGTGCGTCGTGGACGATCCAAAACTTGAACCCCTGCCAAGCTGATCGAAGATCACCTGGAGGTCATCACAGCGCGTAATGATGATGCCGACGCTCACTGCACGCAGTTCGAACAGCAGCCGGAAATTGTTGAGGTCACGGTCGAAGAACGGGTCCTTGTTGTTCCACTCGATCTCCAACGCGACG
>JANNEI010000804.1:0-6646 GCA_031378565.1 Burkholderiales bacterium | reverse complement strand
GGCCCGCAGGTGATGACCAGCAACCCGCAATTGTTCTGGGGTCTGATCGCCTCGATGTGGGTGGGCAACGCGATGCTCGTCATCCTCAACCTGCCGCTGATCGGCATCTGGATCAAGCTGCTGACGGTGCCGTACCGCTTTCTGTTCCCGGCCATCACGCTGTTCTGCTGCATCGGCGTCTACACGCTGAACAACAACAACTTCGATGTGTACATGACGGCGGTGTTCGCGGTGGTCGGCTATCTGTTCTACAAGCTCAGTTGCGAAGCCGCACCGCTGCTGCTGGGCTTCATCCTCGGGCCGATGATGGAAGAGAACCTGCGCCGCGCGCTGCTGCTGTCGCGCGGCGACTGGAGCACCTTCATGACGCGGCCGTTGTCGGCTGGCTTGTTGATCGCTGCGGCGCTGATGATCGTGGTGGTGATGCTGCCGTCGATCAAGAAAAAGCGCGAGACGGCGTTCCAGGAAGACTGAGCGCCTGATCGGATTCGAGTCGACCAGCAAGCCGCCTTCGGGCGGCTTGCCCGTTGCGGCGCACCGATAATCCGGGCCACAGGAGATCTCCATGCTCACGCCCTACCCGCTGCGCGAGGCGCTGCACAACGAAGTCCATGCCCGGCCCTACGAGCAACTGACTGCACCGTTCACACTGTCGCACCTGGCGCTGCTCACGCCCGATCCCACGGCCTCGCGTGAGCACCTGCACCGCTTGTTGATCGCGCGCCATCTGCCACTGCCGGCCGAGACCGCCAGCCACCTCAGCGTGGACCTGGGCGGCGTGCACCTGCGCTGGGAGCAGCACACCGAGTTTCAGACCTACACCTTCTGGCGAACCTTGAGCCAGCCACTGAACGGCTTCGACGACAGCGCCATCGGACACGTCAGCACCGAGTGGATCGATGCCTTGCCCGGCGAGTGGCTGGTCGGCCTGCACATGCTGGTGGTCAAGGCAGACAGCAACGGCCGTGGCGAGGGCAATCACCCGCTGGTGCGCGTCCTGCTGGACGAGACCAGCCTGGTCGGCTCCAGCGTCGTCGATGGCCAGGCTCAGGTCTACACCGACTTCAGGCTGCACGCCGACGGCTATGCGCGCCAATTGGTCAGCGTCGACACGATGAACCCGCGCCGCCTGGGGCGCACCGTGCAGCGCCTGTTGGAAATCGAGACCTACCGCATGGTCGCGTTGCTGGGATTGCCGGTGGCGCGCGAGGTGGCGGGCACGCTGCACCACGCCGAGCGCGACCTGGCCGATGTGGCTGGCCAGATCCGCAGCGCGGCGCGCAACGAGGAGCCCGCACTGCTGCGCCAGTTGACGCAGCTCGCAGGCA
This sequence comes from Burkholderiales bacterium, assembly GCA_031378565.1. Classification (GTDB taxonomy): domain Bacteria; phylum Pseudomonadota; class Gammaproteobacteria; order Burkholderiales; family Burkholderiaceae_C; genus JANYJJ01. The sequence goes on along the minus strand of JANNEI010000804.1, from coordinate 5,318 downwards.
GGGTGGAGAGCCTGTATGCCAACACGCACGCGCGTTTTTCGGCCAGCTCGGCCTACTTCGAACTGGTGCAGCGGCGCATCGCCGAACTGCGCGAAGTGCGCCATGCCGGCCTGCAGACGATGGGCGAGTTTCTCGACCGCCGGCTCGGCCCGGCGATGCAGACCTGCGCCTGGGCGGCGCGCCGGCAGCAGGCGCTGAGCGAGCGCATTTCACGCATCAGCAACCTGCTGCGCACGCGGGTCGAGATCGAGCAACAGCAAAGCAGCCAGGATTTGCTCGACGCGATGAACCGCCGCCAGAAGGCGCAGATGCTGCTGCAAACCGCGGTGGAGGGTTTATCGGTGGCGGCGGTGACGTACTACGGTGCCGGGCTGGTGGGCTACGTCGCAAAGGGAGCGCACGCGGCGGGCTGGGCCGTTCGCCCCGACGTGGCAGTCGCCATCAGCATCCCGCTGATCGCTGCCGCGGTGTGGATCGGTGTGAGGCGGCTGCACCGTGAGGCGCAGGCCGCTGCCGTTTGAGCCCCGCCGCAACAGAATCACATTTCATCAATCACAACCCGCCCAGCCACCCGCCACCTCGATGAAAAATCTCCCGAAAATTCTTGCCGCTGCGCTTGTGCTGTGCAGCGCCGCGTTGCTTGCGCAAACCTATCCGGCCAAGCCGATCCGGCTGGTGGTTCCGTTTCCGGCGGGCGGTGCCACCGACCTGCTGGCGCGCTCGATCTCGCAGCGCCTGACGCAGCAGCTCGGCCAGACGGTTCTGGTCGACAACAAGGCCGGTGCGGGCGGGGCCATCGGCTCGCTCGACGTGGCGAAGGCGGCGGCCGATGGCTACACGCTGCTGATCGCCACCAGCAGCACGCATTCCATCGGCCCGCACCTGAGCGCCAGCCTGCCGTACAACACCGTCACGGACTTCACCCCTATCGCCCACGTGGCCAACGCCACCAACGTGGTGCTGGTGCCGCTGACGCTGCCGGTCAGTTCGGTGAAGGAATTGATTGCCTACGCGAAGGCGCGGCCCGGGCAGTTGAACTACGCGTCCAGCGGCAACGGCACCATCGTCCACCTGACGTCCGAGGCCTTCAAGTCGCAGGCCGGCGTGTTCATCACCCACATTCCGTACCGCGGCACGGCGCTGGCCATTCCGGATCTGGTGTCGAACAAAGTGCAGTTGCTGTTCGACAGCGTGGTGTCGGGCATGCCGCACGTGAAGGACGGCAAGCTGAAGGCGCTGGCCGTGACCGGCAGCAAACGCTCGGCGCTGGCGCCCGAGCTGCCCACGGTCAGCGAGTCGGGCCTGCCGGGCTTCGAGTCCACCACCTGGTTCGGCATCTACGCGCCCAAGGGACTGAGCGCCGATCTGACGGCGCGCCTGAACAGCGAATTCAACAAGGCGATGCAATCGGCCGACGTGCAGGAGCGCCTGGCCCGGCTCGGGGCCGAGCCTGTCGGCAACAGCAGCGCCGATCAGTTCGCCGCCATGGTCAAGGCCGACAGCGCGCGCTGGGGCCGCATCGTGGCCGACCGCAAGATCACTCTGGACTGAGCACCGCATGAACCACAACACTTTCGATTGGGCCGGCGGCTATGCGAGCCAGCGCCTGCCGGTGTTCGGCCGCAACATCGTGTCCACCTCGCACCCGCTGGCCGCGCAGGCCGGGCTGCGCATGTTGCTCAAGGGAGGCAACGCGGTCGACGCCGCGATTGCCACCGCCGCCGTGATGACCATCGTGGAGCCGGTCAGCAATGGCCTCGGGTCCGACGCTTTCTGCATCCTGTGGGACGGCCGGCAGTTGCACGGCCTGAACGCCTCGGGCTGCGCACCCGCCGCGTGGACGCCCGACTACTTCAAGCGGAAGTACGGGGCCGACGCCCGCACGCCGCCAAAGCGCGGCTGGGACAGCGTCAGCGTGCCCGGTGCGGTGGCCGGCTGGGTGGCGCTGAGCGATCGCTTCGGCAAGCTGCCGTTCGCCGACCTGCTGGAGCCGGCCATCGACATCGCCGAACGCGGCTACGCGGTGCCGGTGGTGGTGCAACAAAAGTGGGCCGCCGCCGCGCCGTTGCTGGCCGGTGAACCCGGCTATGCGCAGGCGTTTCTGCCGCACGGTCGCGCGCCGAACGTCGGCGAACTGTTCATGTTCAAGGCGGCGGCGCGCAGCCTGCGCCTGATTGCCGAATCGAAGGGCGAGGCGTATTACCGGGGCGAGATCGCGGCGGCGGCGGCGAAGCACGCGCATGAGAATTCAGGTGCCATGACGGCGGCCGACTTCGCGTCGTACCGACCCGAGTGGGTCACGCCGCTGGCCAAGAATTACCGCGGCCACACGCTGCACGAGATTCCACCGAACGGGCAGGGCATCGCGGCGCAGATCGCGCTCGGCATTCTGCAGAATTTCGACCTGGCGTCGATGCCGCTGGACGGTGTGGACTTTCAACATGTGCAGGTCGAAGCGATGAAGCTCGCCTTCGCCGACGTGTACCGTTACGTGTCCGACGGTGCCAGCATGCAGGTGACGACGGCGCAGATGCTTGACGATGGATACCTCGCGTCGCGCGCCAGGCTGATCGACATGAAGAGGGCGCAGGACTTCGGTGCAGGAAACCCGGTGCGCGGAGGCACCATCTACCTGACCGCGGCCGACGAGAGCGGCATGATGGTCAGCTTCATCCAGAGCAACTACATGGGATTCGGCTCGGGTGTGGTGTTGCCGGGCTACGGCCTGTCGATGCAGAACCGCGGGCACGGTTTTTCGCTGGACGCCGGCAGCCCCAACGTGGTGGCACCGGGCAAGCGCCCGTTCCACACGATCATCCCGGCATTCCTGACGAAGCCGAAGGCCACTTCACTCCTTCCCCCTCTAACGGGGGAAGGCCGGGAGCGCAGCGGGGCTTTCGAGCCGCATGCGGCGAGCCCGCGCAGCGGTCTGGGCCTGCAAGCCCAGACGCACACTGCAAGTGGGGGTGAAATGGTGGAGCCGCTCAGCCCTCAGCCGATGGACCCCGTCATGAGCTTCGGCGTGATGGGCGGCAACATGCAGCCGCAGGGCCACATGCAGACGCTGGTGCGCATGCTCGACCACGGGCAGAACCCGCAAACCGCTTGCGACGCGCCGCGCTGGCGCTTCAACGAGGGTCTGGAAATCAACGTCGAAAGCGCGATCAACGCGGCCACCGTTCAGGGCCTGAAAGACCGCGGCCACCAGGTCGACGTGATCCAGGACAGCTACCAGGATTTCGGTGCCGGCCAGTTCATCTGGCGGCTCGGCGACCCGGCCGTGGAAGGCTATGTCGCCGCCAGCGACTCGCGGCGCGACGGGCAGGCAGCGGTGTTCTGACGCAGGCGCGATGAAGCCCATCGATCAACTCTCGCTGGGCTGGCGAACCCACCTGATCTTTCCGCGCTTCGACGCGCAGGTGATCGAGCGGGCCGACTACCTGCTGGTGCGCACGCCGCACAACCCGACGTTCTGGTGGGGCAACTTCCTGCTGTTCGACCACGTGCCGGAAGCGGACGAGGCAACGCGCTGGCTGGCCTGGTTCGAAGCCGAATTCGCCGAGCAGCGAAGCGCATCGGGGCACACCGCTTTCGGTGTCGATTCAGATCAGGCGTTCGGCATGCCCGACGCGTTGCTGCGCGCCGACTTCACGTGTTACGCCGACACGGTGCTGACGATTGACCGCGGTGAGTGGTTCGACGAGTTGTGCGACACCGCGGCGCTGCCCGCAGGCTTTCGGATCGCCGCACTCGACCTGCCCGCGCAGTCCGCGTTGGCGGTCGAGCAGCAAGTGGCGTCCGACCAAGGTCACCATCAACCGGTGGCGGGCTACCGCGCATTCCGCCAGCGCCAGATGGTGCGCTACACCGCCATGCAGCAGGCGGCACTCGGACACTGGTTCGGCGTCTTCGCGGAAGCGGAGAACAGTTCCGGACACAGCGCCGAACACAACGGCGGGCAGGGCGAAGAACTGGTGGCCGATTGCGGCCTGTTCCGCGATGGTGCCGGCCCGCAAGCGCTGGGCCGCTTTCAGTACGTCTCCACCCACCCCGCATGGCGCCGCCGCGGGCTGTGCCGCGCGCTGATCCACGCGGTGTGCCGCCACGGCTTCGAGGTGATGGGCCTGCAAACGCTGGTGATCGTGGCCGACCCCGACGACGTGGCCATCGGCCTTTACGAATCGGTCGGTTTCCGGCGTGGTTCCAGCACCTGGCACTTCGAACGCCAACCTGGGGCAACGGGCGTCTGAACTGCGGCGTCGACGCGCGGGCCGCTCCGTAGAATCCGGCGCAATGCCTTCGCCTTTGTCCACAGCCGCCGCCGAGCCGGCAAGCAGTCTGACCGCCGCCGCGGCCGCCGCGCCACACGCCGTCTGGCCCGGCCTGCTGCTGGCCTCGGTGGGGGCCATCGCGTTCTCGGGCAAGGCCATCATCGTCAAGCTGGCCTACCGGCACGGCGTCGATGCGGTCACGCTGATCGCCTACCGCATGCTGTTCGCGCTGCCGCTGTTCCTGTTGCTGTCGTGGTGGGCCGGGCGCGGCAAGGCGGCGCTCGAAGCGCGCGACTGGCGCTCCGTGCTGGGCCTCGGCTTCTGCGGCTACTACCTGGCGAGCTTTCTCGACTTCGCGGGGCTGCAATTCATCAGCGCCAGCCTGGAGCGGCTGATCCTCTACCTCAACCCGACCCTGGTGCTGGCGCTGGGCGTGTTCCTGTTCGGCAAGCGGGTCACGCCGCGTGCGCTCGTCGCGCTGGCGGTGAGCTATTGCGGCGTGCTGCTGGTGTTCGGCCACGAGGTGACGCTGTCGGGTGCCGACACCGCGCTCGGTGCGGCGCTGGTGTTCGGCAGCGCGGTCAGCTACGCCGTCTACCTGTCGTACAGCGGCCAGGAGGTGCAGCGCCTCGGCGCGCTGCGGCTGACCGGCCTGGCCACCACCGTGGCGTGCCTGTTGTGCATCGCGCAGTTCCTGGTTTTGCGTCCGCTGTCGGCGCTGGCGGTTGCCCCCGCGGTGATCTGGCTGTCGGTGCTCAACGCCACGCTGTGCACCTTTGCGCCGGTGCTGATGGTGATGATGGCGATCGAGCGCATCGGTGCCACGCTGACCGCGCAGACGGGAATGATCGGCCCGCTGTCCACCATCCTGATGGGCGTGCTGATCCTGGGCGAACCGTTCACCGTCTGGGTGGCGGCCGGCACGCTGCTGGTGCTGGTGGGCATTTGGTTGTTGGCGAAGTGGCGATAAAGGAACTGATGCGATGAACCTCGGAATCGAAGGCAAGTGGGCGCTGGTCTGTGCTGCCAGCAAGGGCCTGGGCAAAG
>JANNEI010000803.1:0-2064 GCA_031378565.1 Burkholderiales bacterium | reverse complement strand
AATCACGCGCCCGCCGTGCACGCCGGCCCCCAGGCCCATGTCGATCACGTGGTCGGCCTGGCGGATCGCGTCTTCGTCGTGCTCGACCACCAGCACGCTGTTGCCGATGTCGCGCAGGTGGCGCAGCGTGCCCAGCAGGCGGTCGTTGTCGCGCTGGTGCAGTCCGATGCTGGGCTCGTCCAGCACGTACATCACGCCGGTCAGGCCGGAGCCGATCTGCGAGGCCAGGCGGATGCGCTGCGACTCGCCGCCGCTGAGTGTGTCGGCGCTGCGGTCCAGGCTCAGGTAGTTCAGGCCCACGTCGTTGAGGAACTTCAGGCGCGAGCGAATCTCGCGCACCACCTTGTCGGCGATGTCGGCCTTCGCGCCCTTCAGCGTCAGCCCCTCGAAGTAGCTCAGGCAGTCGCGCAGCGTGAAGTGCTCGACGCGGTAGATCGGCTCGCCCTGGTCGTCGCCCGCGCCCTGCAGGAACACGTGGCGCGCCTCGCGTCGCAGCCGCGAGCCTTCGCAGTCGGGACAGGGCTTGGCACTTTGATAGCGCGCCAGGTCTTCACGCACTGCAGCCGAATCGGTTTCCTTGAAGCGGCGCTGGAAGGTCGGGATGATTCCTTCGAACGGGTGCGACCGCTTCACGCTGCGCGTCTTGCCCTTCGCGCCCTCGGCTTCGTAGACGAAGGCGATGTCCTCGCTGCCCGAGCCGAACAGCAGCACCTGCCGCGCCGTGGCGGGCAGCTCCTCGAAGGGCGCGTCGATGTCGAATGCATAGTGGCGGGCCACGCTTTCCAGCATCGAAAAGGTGTAGCCGTTGCGCCGGTCCCAGCCCTTCACCGCGCCGCTGGCCAGGCTCAGGCTCGGGAAGCCGACCACCCGGTCGGGGTCGAACACCGTCACATGGCCCAGGCCGTCGCAACTGGTGCAGGCCCCCATCGGCGAGTTGAACGAGAACAGGCGCGGCTCCAGCTCGCTGAGCGAATAGCTGCACACCGGGCAGGCGAACTTGCTGGAGAACAGGTGTTCACGCAGGGGTTTGGCGACGCCGGCCTCGTCGACGCCGCCGCTGTCCATTTCCAGCGCCACCGCGCGGCCCTCGGCGATGCGCAGCGACGCCTCGAAGCTTTCGGCCAACCGTTGCTGCAGGCCGCTGGCGGGGTCGGACGTCACCTTCACGCGGTCGATCACCACGTCGATGTCGTGCTTCTCGGCCTTCTTCAACTTGGGCACGTCGGCCGCCTCATACGCGGCACCGTCGACCCGAAATCGCACATAGCCCTGGGCCTGCATGTCGGCGAACAGCTCGGTGAACTCGCCCTTGCGGTCGCGCACCACCGGGGCCAGCACCATCAGCCGCGTGTCTTGCGGCAGCGCCAGCGCGGCGTCCACCATCTGGCTCACGCTCTGAGCCTGCAGCGGCACCTGGTGGTCGGGGCAGAACGGCGTGCCGGCACGCGCATACAGCAGGCGCAGGTAGTCGTGGATCTCGGTCACGGTGCCGACCGTCGAGCGCGGGTTGTGCGAGGTGGCCTTCTGCTCGATGCTGATGGCCGGCGACAGGCCCTCGATCACATCCACATCGGGCTTGTCCAGCAACTGCAGGAACTGCCGCGCATAGGCCGACAGGCTCTCGACATAACGGCGGTGGCCCTCGGCGTACAGCGTGTCGAAGGCCAGGCTCGACTTGCCCGATCCGCTGAGGCCGGTGATGACCACCAGCTTGTTGCGCGGAATGTCGACGTCGATGTTCTTCAGGTTGTGGGTGCGCGCGCCGCGCACGCGGATCATCGGTGCCTCGAACGGCGCAGCAGGTGCAGTGACTTCAGGCGGGGCGGGCATCGGGGGTCGGGGCAAAACCGAACATGATAACGATGCCCCAGCCGGCGGCGAGTCACGCCCCCAGGCCCGCCTTCTCATACGGCAAAGCGCTCAGCGCGCGGCCTCGTCCAGGGCGGCCTTCAGCGAATCGGCGGCCAGCGGCGGCAGCGTGGCCATCCACACCGTCGACCCGGTCGGGTCGGCAGCGCCGACGGTTACTGCCCACACCTGGTTGCCTGCCAACCAGACCGTCGC
>JANNEI010000782.1:0-2721 GCA_031378565.1 Burkholderiales bacterium | reverse complement strand
CGGCCTTGCTGCCGCTGATCGAAGAATTCTGGCAACTCATCAAGACCCACATCGAACCCAAGGCGCGTGCCGGCCGGCTCAAGCAGTGGCTCAACTTCTTGCGGCGTCGCCATCCGCAGGCCGAGGCGGCATACGCTGCGGTGCGCACCCTGAACGACCCGGTTGTGGTGGCGCAAACTCTGTTCACGTGCCGGCCGTTGGCTGCCTGACTTTTTCAATCCCGAAAGACCGCATGAATCCCTTGATGCACACCACCTCCGTTCCCGTTTTCAAACAGATGCTGGCTGCCTTGAGCAACGTACTGGCCAAGGCCGACGCGCACGCGGCCTCCAGGAAGATCGACCCGAATGCGCTGTTGCAGGCGCGATTGTTCCCGGACATGTTCGCCCTGCTCCAGCAAGTGCAGGTGGCCTGTGAATTTGCGGCCAGTGTGTCGGCGCGGCTGGCTGGCGCCGAGGTGCCCGCCTTCGACGGCAAGGAGCAGAGTTTTGCCGACTTGCAGGGCCGCATCGCCAGCGTGCTCGCCTTCATCGACGGGCTGAGCCCGGCGCAATTCGAAGGCAGCGCCACGCGTGAGATCGTGCTGCGTCCCGGTACGCCGAAAGAGAAGCGCCTCGGCGGCCAGGCGTATCTGTCCAACTACGGCCTGCCGCAGTTCTTCTTCCACGTCACCACCGCGTACGCGATCCTTCGCCATAACGGGGTCGAGGTCGGCAAGAAGGACTACATGGGCGCGTACTGAACTGAACTGAGCTGAACTGAGCGGAGCGCAGGCATGGGTGAACAGATGCTCGCGGGTTTGGTCGTGGCGGTTTGCGCGGTGCTGCTGGTGCGCCTGTGCGTGGGCGAACGCCTGCGGCTTCGCTTCGACATGGCGGTGCGGCGTGGCTGGGTTGCCTGCCGGCGCTTTGCGTTGCGCGTGTGGCACTGGCGTTCGGCGCGCCGCCATGCGGCACGGGTGGCGGAAGAAGCCATCGAGCGAGCGCGGCGAGGTGTCGAACGCGACGGGAACGTCTACAAGCCGAAGTCGTTTCGCGGGCCGCGCAAGCCACACTGAGTGACTGCGACGCCGACGCGTCAGTTAGCGCGTCACTTGCCCCAGCTGTCCTTCAGCGTCGTGGTGCGGTTGAACACCGGCTTGCCGTCGCCGTGGTCCACCGGGTCGGCCATGAAGTAGCCGTGCCGCTCGAACTGGAAGCGGTCGCCGGCCTGTGCGGCTGCCAGCGCCGGCTCGGCAAAAGCGACCACGATCTTCTTGCTGCTCGGGTTCAGCACGCTGATGAAATCGCGCCCGCCGGCGTCAGGCTGTGCCTCGGTGAAAAGGCGGTCGTACAGCCGCACTTCTGTCGCCACGCCGGTGCTCACGCTGACCCAGGTGATGACGCCCTTGACCTTCACCGCGTCGGCCCCGGGCGTGCCGCTCTTGGTGTCGGGCACCAGCGCGGCGAGCACGGCGCTGACCTGGCCGCCGGCGTCTTTCTCGAACCCGGTGCACTCGACCACATAACCGTATTTCAAGCGTGACTTCGATCCCGCGACAGCGGCACCGGTCGCATCGACGCGCGGCGGCGTCAGGCGGAAGAATCCTTTGCTCGGCACTTCCATGAAGTCCTCGCGCTCGATCCACACCTCGTTCGTCAGCACGAAGTCGCGCTGGCCCATCTCCGGGTGGCCGGGGTGGCGCGGCGCGTGGCAAGCCTCCTGGTGGGCCTCGCTGCCGAACACGTCCGCGAAGTTGACGAGCTTGAGTTTCAGCGGGTCGAGCACCACGCAGGCGCGCGGCGCTTGCGGGTCCAGGTCGTCGCGCAGCGCGATCTCCAGCGAGCTGTAGTCGATCCAGCCGCCGGCCTTGCTGACGCCGCTGCGCTCGGCCAGCAACTGGATGCTGGCGGGTGTGTAGCCGCGGCGGCGCAGCCCGGCGATGGTGGGCATGCGCGGGTCGTCCCAACCGTCGACGTGCCCCTCGTCGACCAGCTGGCGCAGCTTGCGTTTGCTGGTGACGATGTAGGTCAGGTTGAGACGCGCGAATTCGTATTGGTGCGGGCGCGGTTGCGCCAGCAGGCCCAGCGTGCACAGCGTGTCGAGCAGCCAGTCGTAGAACGGGCGCTGGTCTTCGAATTCGAGCGTGCAAATGCTGTGGGTGATGTTCTCGAGCGCGTCCTCGATCGGGTGCGCGAAGGTGTACATCGGGTAGATGCACCAGCGGTCACCCGTGTTGTGGTGGGTGGCGCGCTTGATGCGGTACAGGGCCGGGTCGCGAAGGTTGATGTTGGGACTGGCCATGTCGATCTTCGCGCGCAGCACGGCGGCACCATCGGCCAGCTTGCCGTCGCGCATCTCGCGCAGGCGGGTCAGGTTTTCGGCCGGGCTGCGGGAGCGAAAGAGGCTGTCGGTGCCGGCGTGGCCGAAGTCGCCGCGGGTCGCCTTCATTTCATCGGCCGTCTGTTCGTCCACGTAGGCGTGACCGGCTTCGACCAGCGCTTCGGCGGCGCGGTACATGAAGTCAAAATAATCGCTCGCGTGGTACAGGTGCGAAACCCCGCCGCTGTGCCAGTCGAAGCCCAGCCACCTGACGGCGTCGAGGATGGCGTCGACGTACTGCTGCTCTTCTTTCTCGGGGTTGGTGTCGTCGAAGCGCAGGTGGCACACGCCGCCGTAGTCGCGCGCCAGCCCGAAGTTCAGGCAGATGCTCTTGGCATGGCCGATGTGCAGGTAGCCGTT
>JANNEI010000707.1:0-3226 GCA_031378565.1 Burkholderiales bacterium | reverse complement strand
GCGCCATGGACGATGCGCCGGTGGCGGGCGCAGCGTGGCGTCCCGATCAAGCGTCACGCCGGCGGCGTGGCCGCAGCCCCGCCGTGCGCGGCGCACGGTCTGCTGCCGCGCCTCGATACAAGGCGGTTACCTGGCTGGCCTGCCGCAGCACTTCGGCGCGCAATGCCGCCGGCTCGATGATCTCGATCTCTGCTCCCCACGCCAGCAGCTGTCGTGCGCCTTCCTCTATCGACTCGATCGGCAGCAGCACTTCGTGCCAATCGGGTCGCGCAAGCAGATCGGAATCCGTGGCCGGCACCACCGCGGCCTGCATGCGCGCATTGAGCATCCACTTCAAGCCGCGCGGCGAGACCCGCGCCCGAACCTGCAGCCTTCTCAACTCGGTCTCGAACTTTGCAGACGAGGCCTGCCAGCTTCGCGCCAGGTCGAAACCGCGCGGACGCTTGAAGGGACGGGCGCTGGCTTCAACGGCCAGCATGCTCGCCAGGCGATAGGTTCGCTGGTCCGGCGTGCCCGCCACGCGCGCCACCAGATACCAGGCACCGGCCTTCAGGACGAGGCCCAACGGTTCGAGAACCCGCCTGGCCGTGCCGCGCCAGCTGTCGTAGTCGACCGTCAAGCGTCGGCCATGCCACACCGCGTCGGCCACCGCTTGCAGGAACTTCGGTGTGTCGCGCGCGCGGTACCAATCGACCGGGTCGATGTGCAGGCGCTGGCCGACGCGGTCGGCTTGCTCGCGCCAGGCCGTCGGCAGGCTGGCCACCATCTTCAGCCGTGCCGAGGCCGCCGCCGCACCCAGGCCCAGCTCGGTGGCGGGGCCGGGCAGCCCTGCCAGCAGCAAGGCGCGGGACTCGGGCTCGGTGATGCCGGTGAGTTGCGTGCTCCAGCCCTTGCGAAGCTGGAAGCCGCCCTGGCGTCCGCGCTCGCCCCACAGCGGAACGCCGGCCGCTGAAAGCTGGTCAATATCGCGCAGGATCGTGCGCTGCGACACCTCCATCGCCTGCGCCAGCGCCCCGGCCGTCAGTCGGCCGCGGGCCTGCAACAGCAACAGGATGGAGAGCAGTCGGCTGGCTTGCATGTGGCGATTTATACATGACAGACGATGTCATGTTACGCGGCGGATGATGCGATCACACCACTGCGGGAACGCACACCATGGACACATCGACAGAACACGACTTCGACTTCCTGATCGGGCATTGGCAGGTTCGGCACAGACGCCTGCGCCAGCGGCTGGCAGGCAACGGCGAATGGGAGGCCTTCGACGGGACATGCGCGATGCAAACCGTTCTCGGCGGCTGGGGCAACATCGACGACAACCTGTTGAACCTGCCGTCCGGGCCGTACCGCGCCACCAGCCTGCGTGCATTCGACCCGCTGACGCGGCGCTGGGCCATCTGGTGGTTGGACGGACGCCATCCGCACACGCTGGACGCGCCGATGATCGGCGGCTTCGAGGCCGGCGTGGGCAGCTTCCACGCCGACGACACGTTCAACGGACAGCCGATTCGCGTGCGGTTTCTGTGGACCGACACGCTGACGCCGTCGCCCCGCTGGGAGCAGGCGTTCTCGGCCGATGCCGGCAAGACCTGGGAAATCAACTGGGAGATGCGCTTCGTCCGCATCGGCCTGCCGAGCCCGCCGACAGGTGGTTGAGATCGGCGGCGGCAGTTGCGCGTCGCGTTACGTGGCGACCTCCACGCGCGCATGTCGCGTGTACAGGAAGTCGAGCACCTCCTTGCGGTAGTGCACGTAACGTGCGTCCTCGGCCAGCTCGACGCGGTGGCGCGGCCGATCCAGCGTCACCGACAGGACTTCGCCGATGGTGGCGGCCGGCCCGTTGGTCATCATCACGATGCGGTCGGACAGCAGCACCGCTTCGTCCACGTCATGCGTCACCATCACCACCGTGCTGTGGGTGCGTGCCACGATCTTCAGCAGCTCGTCCTGCAGGTGGGCGCGGGTGAGGGCGTCGAGCGCGCCGAAGGGCTCGTCGAGCAACAACACTTTGGGCTCCATCGCGAGTGCGCGCGCAATGCCGACGCGCTGCTTCATGCCGCCCGACACCTCGTGCGGGCGCTTGCTCATCGCGTGGCCCATGCCGACCAGTTCGAGTGCGGCCTGCGTTCTCGCCTTCAGTCGCGGCTTGTCTTCGACCGCGCCGAAGACGCGCTCCACGGCGAGATGCACGTTCTCGAAGCAGGTCAGCCACGGCAGCAGCGAGTGGTTCTGGAACACGACCGCGCGCTCGGGGCCGGGGGCGGCGATCTCGCGGTTGTCGCACAGCAGGGTTCCGCTGCTCGGCAAGGTCAGCCCGGCGATCAGGTTCAGCAGGGTGGACTTGCCGCAACCCGAGTGACCGATCAGGGTGACGAACTCACCCTTGTCCACTGTCAGGTTGATGTCGCGCAGCGCGTGGAAGCGGCCCTTGCGGGAGGTGAACACCATCTCGGCGTGTTCGACTTGAATGAAGCTGTTCATGCAGGTGCTCCGGGTTCAAACGTCGTCGTAGCTGAAGTGCCTGGCGATGCTGATCAGCATCCATTCCAGCAGCAAGCCCACCACGCCGATCACGAAGATGGCGATCAGGATGTGCTTGACGTTCAGGTTGTTCCATTCGTCCCAGACCCAGAAGCCGATGCCCACGCCGCCGGTCAGCATTTCGGCTGCCACGATCACCAGCCAGGCGGTGCCCACGCTGAGCCGCACACCGGTCAGCATGTAAGGCAGCACGGCCGGGAACAGGATGCGCGTCATCACCTTCCATTCGCTCAGGTTCAGCACCCGCGCCACGTTCAGGTAGTCGGCCGGCACCCGTTGCACGCCCACTGCCGTGTTGATGATCATCGGCCAGATCGAGCAGATGAAGATGGTCCAGATCGCTGCCGGGTTGGCGGCCTTGAACACCAGTAAGCCGATCGGCAACCAAGCCAGCGGCGACACCGGCCGCAGCAGGCTGATCAGCGGCGACAGCATGTTGTTGAGCACCTGGAAGCGCCCGATCGTGAAGCCCATCGGAATGCCGACCAGGGCCGCCAGGCCGAAGCCCACCGCCACCCGTTCGAGCGAGTACAGGATGTTCCAGCCGATGCCCTGGTCGTTCGGGCCCTTGCTGTAGAACGGGTCGGAGAACACCACCACCGCCTCCTTGAAGGTGGCCCAGGGGGTCGGAAAGGTGGTGCTGTTCATCGTCAGCAGCGCCCAGACGCCGACCAGCAGCGCCATG
>JANNEI010000690.1:0-4863 GCA_031378565.1 Burkholderiales bacterium | reverse complement strand
ACTCATCTGGCCGCGCAATGTCTGGATGGGGGTAAGCGTTGAGGATCAACGTGTCGTACATCGCGTCAGCGACTTATCGAAAGTGCCCGCAGCGGTTCGTTTCCTATCATGCGAGCCGCTCATTGGGCCACTTGACGATCTCTCGCTAGGAAGCATTGACTGGGTCATCACTGGAGGCGAATCCGGGCCGGGCGCAAGGCAGATGAACGAAGCGTGGGTCCAATCGATTCGCCGCCAATGCAACGAAGCGAGCGTGGCCTTCTTCTTCAAGCAATGGGGAGGCGTACGAAAAGACCGAACTGGGCGCGAATTGAATGGCAGAACTTACGATGAAATGCCAGCAAGGCAAAGACGCATCGAGTCAATCTCCATACGACCGATTTGATTTTCAGCAGTGGTTTGCGCATTGGGATCGAAAGTTGCTCCCTTCACCAGACACCCCATATGGCAATCGGACCCCTCTCTACAATTCACGATGCTTGCCCAACGCACCCTTCAATCCCTGACCCGCGCTGTCGGCGTCGGCGTACACGGCGGGCAGCGGGTTGAACTCACGCTGCGGCCCGCACCGCCCGACACCGGCATCGTGTTCAGGCGCGTCGACCTGCCGAGCCCGGTCGACATCAAGGTCACCGCGCACGCGGTGTGCGACACCCGGCTGGCGACCACACTGTCGCCCGGCGGCGATCCCGGCGGACCCAAGGTCAACACCGTCGAGCACCTGCTGTCGGCGTGTTCGGGTCTGGGCATCGACAACCTGTTTGTGGACATCACGGCCGAGGAAGTGCCGATCCTCGACGGCTCCGCCGCGTCGTTCGTGTTCCTGCTGCAAAGTGCCGGCATCGCGTTGCAGGACGCGCCGAAGCGTTTCCTGCGCATCCTGAAAACGGTCGAGGTGCGCGAGGGCGAGGGTGCGTCGCTGAAGTGGGCGCGGCTGGAACCCTTCGACGGCTACAAGCTCGCGTTCGAGATCGAGTTCGATCACCCCGCCGTCAACCAGACCGGCCAGCGCGTCGAGTTCGACATGGGCTCGGGCCTGTACACGCGCGACATCGCGCGCGCCCGCACCTTCGGCTTCACCAAGGACGTGGAGATGATGCGCAACCGCGGCCTCGGCCTGGGCGGCAGCATGGACAACGTGATCGTGATGGACGACACCCGGGTGCTCAACGGCGAGGGCTTGCGCTACGACGACGAGTTCGTCAAGCACAAGATCCTCGACGCCATCGGCGACATGTGGGTGGTCGGCCACCCCCTGATCGCCGCCTACAGCGCCTTCAAGTCAGGCCATGCTCTGAACAACAAGTTGCTGCGCGCGGTGCTGGCCGATGCGGGCAGCTTCGAGATCGTCAGCTTCAGCGATGCGCGCCAAGCGCCCGCAGGCCTGGCCGACCTGGCCCCGGCATGGTGACGACAAGTACCCGTCGATGCTGATCTTTCGTTGGATCGTGCTGCTGCTGATGGCGGGCGGACTGCTGTGTTTCGCGATGTACATCGGCACCGGCAACGTGCGCTGGCGCGCGCTGGGCGTTCGCATCGTCAAGTGGACGGTGGTGGCGGGCCTGGCCTTCTTCGCGGTGCTGATCCTGGAACGAATGGCGATGATTCTTTGATGCGAACCCCATGACCGTTTTCCGCTGGATCATCGGCGTGATCGCCGCCGTGCTGGCCGCTGGCAGCCTGCTGTCGTTCGTGGTCTTCATCACCTCGGGCATCGACTTGTGGGTCGAGCGGGCGCGTTCGCTGCGACGCGGCACCTCGGCGGCCCTGCTGCTGTGGTTCAACATCGAGATCTGGCGCAGCGTGGTGCTGACCATCATCCACTGGTGAGGCCCAGGCCCGTCAAGCGCCGACGAAGCGCAGCACCTCGGGCAGGTGAACATCGAAGTCGCTCAGTGCGTGGTCGCCGCCTTCCAGCAGCTTGATCCTGCAACCCGCGTAACGCGCGTTCATTTCGCGCCAGTCCAGCACCTCGTCACCTTTCGCGATCACGGCCAAATACCGCTCGGGCCGCGTGATGCCGGCCAGCGTCAGCGCCTCCAACTGGTCGACGAATTCAGGGCGAAAAAAGAACGGCTCGTCGCTGTGCCAGGCGGTCGTCTCGCCGATGTGCCGTGCCAGGTCGCGCGCCGGGTTCACCACAGGGTTCAGCAGCACCGCCGGCCAGCCCAGGCGCTCGGCCAGCGCGGTCGCGTAAAAGCCACCGAGCGAACTGCCGACGACCGCAGATGAATCGCGCGGCCAGGTCGCCACGCCTTGCATCAGCATCGCGACCGCCTGCTGCGGCGACGGCGGCAATTGCGGGCACCACCAATGCACGTCAGGACGATGCGCCTGCATCCACTGGCCCACCTGTTGCGCCTTGGCCGATTTCGGCGACGAACGGAAGCCGTGCAGGTAGAGCAGGTGGGTGGTCGGCACGCTGCGCCGCGCCGGTCAGGCCGCGCGGGCCGCCAGCGCGGCCAGCAACTTCACATGCACCCCGCCGAAGCCGCCGTTGCTCATGCACAGCACATGGTCGCCGGGCTTCGCGGCGGCGACCACGCGGGCAACCAGGGTGTCGATGCTGTCGCACACCACGGCTTGCTTGCCCATCGGTGCCAGCGCCTGCGCCGCGTCCCAGCCCAAGCCGCCGCTGTGGCAGAACGCCAGGTCGGCTTCCTCGAGCGACCACGGCAATTGCGCCTTCATCGCGCCCAGCTTCATCGTGTTGGAGCGCGGCTCGAACACGGCAAGGATGCGGGCGCGCGGGCCGTGGGCAGACGACTGCTGCGCATCGATCTTGCGGCGCAGGCCGTTCAGCGTGGTGCGCATGGCGGTGGGGTGGTGGGCGAAGTCGTCGTACACCTTGACGCCGGCAGCCTCGCCGCGCAGTTCCAGGCGCCGTCGCACGTTCTGGAACTGCGACAGTGCCTTGGCCGCCGCATCGGGCAACACGCCCAAATGCTCGGCCGCGGCGATGGCCGCCAGCGCGTTGAGCTGGTTGTGCTCGCCCAGCAAGGCCCAGTCGACGCGGCCGATCTTCAGGCTGCCGCGCAGCACGTCGAAGGCATGCGGCTCGCCTCGCGAGCGCAGTTCGCCCGGCGTTTCCTTGCGCGCGCCGAAGCGCACCACCTCGCTCCAGCAACCCTGCGCCAGCACGCGCTGCAGCGACTCTTCGCGCGCATTGACGACCAGCCGCCCGCTGGCCGGCACGCTGCGCACCAGGTGGTGAAACTGGCGCTCGATGGCCGCCAGGTCGTCGAAGATGTCGGCGTGGTCGAACTCGAGGTTGTTCAGGATCGCGGTGCGCGGCCGGTAGTGGACGAACTTGCTGCGCTTGTCGAAGAAGGCGGTGTCGTATTCATCGGCTTCGATGACGAAGCTCTTGCCCGAGCCCAGCCTGGCAGACAGGCCAAAGTTCATCGGCACGCCGCCGACCAGAAACCCCGGCTGCAGCCCGGCGTGTTCAAGCACCCAGGCCAGCATCGCGGTGGTGGTGGTCTTGCCGTGCGTGCCCGCCACGGCCAGCACGTGGCGGCCCTGCAGCACGTGCTCGGACAGCCACTGCGGGCCGCTGGTGTAGGCATGCCCGGCATCCAGAATCGCCTCCATCAACGGATTGCCGCGGCTGACCACGTTGCCGATCACGAACACGTCGGGCTTGAGCGCCAACTGGTCGGCACCGAAGCCCTCGATCAGCTCGATGCCGAGTGCGCGCAACTGGTCGCTCATCGGCGGGTAGACGTTGGCGTCGCAGCCGGTGACGCTGTGGCCGGCTTCGCGCGCCAGTGCCGCCAGGCCGCCCATGAAGGTGCCGCAGATGCCGAGAATGTGAAGGTGCATCGGCGCATTTTAGAAGCCCGCAACCCGGCGCGGCGCGCGGACTCGCACTTCGCATGGAGGCGATGGAAAATGCGACCCATGTCGTCCTGGATCGCCAGCAACCCCGTCGTCTATCCGGCGCTCGAGATCGTTCACATCACCGGCATCGGCTTGCTGGTGGGCAACCTCGTGCTGCTGGAGTTGCGCGTGTGGGGGCTGGGCCGCACGCTGCCGCTGCCCGCGCTGGCGCAACTGGCATTGCGGGTGTCGCTGATCGGCTTCGGCCTGGCGGCCAGCAGCGGGCTGCTGATGTTTTCAAGCCAGGCCGCCGAGCTGATCGCGAATCGCGCGTTTGTCATCAAGATGGGTTTGCTGACACTGGCCGGTGCCAACGCCGGCCTGTTCCACGCGCGTGACGGGCTGACCCGGCTCGACCGCGTGGCTCGTGCTCAGACCGCACTGTCGTTGGGGCTTTGGTTCGGCGTCATCATTTGCGGTCGCTGGATCGCCTACCGATGAAGGAAAAAAGCATGCTCCGACGCACCGCACTGGCGCTTGGCGCCACCGCCCTGATCGCTCCGCGCGCTTTCGCCCATCACGGCTGGAGCAGCTTCGACCAGGACCGTCCGATCTACCTCGAGGGCAAGGCACTGAAGGTGACCTGGGGCAACCCGCACGTCGAGATCGAGTTGCAACTGGCCGCTGACCTGCGCTTGCCGTCAGACCTTGCGCAACGCACGCTGCCCACTCAGGCCGCGAATGTCGATCGCGCCAGGTTGCTGTCTTCGGCGCGTCTGCCGACGCGGCGCGATGCCGTGTGGGAGATCGAGTTCGCGCCGCTGACGCGAATGCAGGCATGGAGCGTGCCCGAGATCAAGCCGGGCGACGCAATCGCGGTGCTCGGCTTCACGCTGCTCGGCGAGAAGGGCGAGGCGGTGCTGCGCGCCGAGTACCTGTTCGCCGGCGGCAAGACCTACGGCATGCGTTCGGCACCCGTCTGAGCGGGATGGTCGAGGTGCCTTAGCCGCGCAGGCTCTGCGCCGCGGCGGCGCAGGTGTC
>JANNEI010000681.1:0-3766 GCA_031378565.1 Burkholderiales bacterium | reverse complement strand
GGCATCGAAACAAAAATCACCCGCGCCCGCAACCTCAGCGTGTGGCAGATCGACGCCGCCGCCAGTCAGGCGCTGGCCGCACTGGCGCAGCGCACGATGCAGTTTCAGGTGACCGTGCAGGACGGCACGCTCTGGGTGGCCGACGCCACGCGCACGGTCGAGATCAGCCCGCTCAAGCTGTATCCGCTGTAGCCGCGCGGGGAATTGGTGTTGACTCACAATCCGCGCCTCGATCACTGACCTTTCGTCGACATGACCGCAGTTGCTCCAGACATCCGGCACAACACCGGGCAGCATCGCTTCGAGTGCACGGTCGAGGGCCACCTTTGCGTGGCGGACTACCGCCTCGCCGACGGCGTGATGCACATGACGCACACGGGCGTGCACCCTTCGCTCGAAGGCCGCGGCATCGCTGCTGCGCTGGTGGCTGCGGCACTGGCGCACGCGCGAGCGCGGGGCCTCAAGGTCAACCCCGTCTGCTCGTATGTGCGCGCGTACATGCAGCGGCACCCCGACAGCCAATCGCTTCAAGCATGAGCAAAATTGCCGCTGCCGTCGCCGCTGCCGTCCTCGTTTCGCTGACCCCCTTTTCGACCCTTGCCATGTCACCAGCTTCCGCGCCAACTGCCTCTGCTTCCCCCGCCGCGGCCACCCCCGACGACCCGTACATCTGGCTCGAAGACGTGCTGGGCGACAAGGCGCTGGCGTGGGTGCGCGAGCGCAACGCCGACAGCGCCAAGGTGCTGACCGCGCGGCCCGAATACGCGCCCATCAAGCAGCAGATGCTCGAAGTGCTGAACTCGAAGGACCGCATTCCGGCCGTCTCGCGGCGCGGTGCATTTTTCTACAACCTGTGGCAGGACGAAAAGAACAAGCGCGGCCTGTGGCGGCGCACCACGCTGGCCGAGTACCGCAAGCCGCAACCCGCCTGGGAAACGGTGATCGACCTCGACGCGCTGGCCACGGCCGAGGCCGAAAACTGGGTCTGGGGTGGTGCCACCTGCCTGGGGCCCGACTACCGCCACTGCCTGGTGTCGCTGTCGCGCGGCGGGGCCGACGCGAAGGTGGTGCGTGAATTCGACACGGTCGGCAAGCAGTGGCTGAAGGACGGCTTCACGCTGCCCGAGGCAAAGTCCGACCTCGACTGGATCGACCCCGACACCGTTTATGTGGGCACCGATTTCGGCCCCGGCTCGCTGACCACCTCGGGCTACCCGCGTGTCGTCAAACGCTGGACGCGCGGCACGCCATTGGCGGACGCCGTGACTGTGTTCGAGGGCCTGACCACCGACGTGTCGGCCGGCGTGACGGTGGACACCACGCCCGGGTTCGAGCGCACCTGGTTCACGCGTGCGCCCGACTTCTTTCACCGCAAGGTGTCGCTGCTGCAAGGCGGCAAGCTGGTGCCGCTGGACGTGCCCGACGACGCCTCGTTCAGCTTCATGCGCGACAGTCTGCTGCTGCGCCTGCGCAGCGACCTGAAGGTCGGCGGCGTGAGCTTTCCCGCCGGCTCGCTGTTGCAGAGCGACGCCGCAGCCTGGCTGCGCGGCGAGCGCCGCTTGAAGCCGCTGTTCACGCCCACGCCGACGCGCTCGCTCAGCAGCTACACGACCACGCGCGACCACGTGATCGTCAACGCGATGGACAACGTGGTCAGCAAGCTGGCGCTGTGGCAGAAGACCGGCGACGGCTTTGCGCAGCGCGACATCCAGGCCCCCGGCACGCCGGGCGCACCCGGGGCGCTGAGCGTGGGCAGCCTGCACGACCCCGAGTTGGCCAACGACCCGCTGGCGAATGAATTCCTGTTGACCTACACCGATTTCCTGACGCCCGAATCGCTGTATCTGGGCAGCACGCTGAAGCCGGCGTACGAGAAACTGAAGGCGCGCCCGGCCCAGTTCGACGCCGACGGCATGCGCGCCGAGCAGCGTTTTGCGACCTCGAAGGACGGCACCCGCGTGCCCTATTTCGTGGTCTGGCCCAAGGGAGCGAAGGCCGACGGCAGCAACCCGACGGTGCTCTACGGGTACGGTGGGTTCGAGATCTCACTTGCCCCGGCGTACTCGGCAGCCGTCGGCCGCGCCTGGACCTTGCGCGGCGGCGTGCGCGTGGTGGCCAATATCCGCGGCGGCGGCGAATTCGGCCCCAACTGGCACCAGGCCGCGATGAAGGACAACAAGCAGCGCAGCTACGACGACTTCATCGCCGTGGCCGAAGACCTGGTGGCGCAGAAGATAACCTCACCCAGGCACCTCGGCATCATGGGCGGCAGCAACGGCGGGCTGCTGGTGGGGGCGGCCTTCACGCAGCGCCCCGACCTGTTCAACGCCGTGGTGTGCCAGGTGCCGCTGCTCGACATGCGGCGCTACAACCAGCTGCTGGCCGGCGCGTCGTGGATGGGCGAATACGGCAACCCCGACGTTCCCGCCGAGTGGGGCTACATCTCGAAGTACAGCCCGTACCAGAACGTGAAGGCGGGCGTGAAATACCCGAAGGTGTTCTTCGACACCTCCACCCGCGACGACCGGGTGCACCCCGGCCATGCCCGCAAGATGGTGGCGCGCATGCTGGCGCAGGGTCACGAGGTGCTGTACTTCGAGAACATCGAGGGCGGCCACGGCGGCGCCGCCGACAACGAGCAGCGGGCGCACTGGCAGGCGCTGGAATACAGCTACCTGTGGCAGCAGCTCGGGCGCTGAAGTCAACACGGATCGACATGAACACACCCACAGAGGCACAAGCGGTACTCGACTTCTGGTTCGGCGCGCCGGGCGATGCTGTTTACGGCACGGCCCGCGAGCTGTGGTTTCGCAAGAGCGAAGACACCGACCGCGAGATTGCGCGGCGCTTTGCAGCATTGATCGAACAGGCCCTGCGCGGGGAGCTGGCGGACTGGTCGGCACAGCCGCACAGCGCGCTTGCGCAGATCGTGCTGCTCGACCAGTTCACCCGCAACACCTTGCGCGACACGCCGCGTGCCTTCGCCGGTGATTCGCGCGCGCTGGCCGCCGCCAGCGCGATGGTCGGCACGCGGCAGGACGAGGTGCTGCTACCGGTGCAGCGCAGCTTCGTCTACCTGCCGTTCGAGCACTCCGAATCGATGGCGATGCAGACCGAATCGCTGCGCCTGTTCACGCGGCTGGCCGCGGCTGCACCCGAGCTGGCCAACACACTGGACTACGCGCAAAAGCACCACGCGATCGTGGCGCGCTTCGGCCGGTTTCCGCACCGCAATGTGCAGCTGGGCCGGCAGTCCACGGCCGAGGAACTGGCGTTTTTGGAGCAGCCCGGATCGCGGTTCTGAGCGCTGCCGGCTCGGGTCGACCATCCGTCGTCAGCGCGGCGCAGCGCCCTCGATGTCGCGCTGTGTCAGGTGCAGGCGCAGGTCGAACTCGTGCTGGTGGTAGTCGGGTTCCATGTGGACGCACAACTGGTAGAACGCCTTGTCGTGGGCGCGCTCCTTCAGGTGCGCAAGTTCGTGCACGACGATCATCTTCAGGAACTCGGGCGGCACGTCCCTGAACAGGCTGGCGACACGGATCTCGCGCTTCGCCTTCAGGTTGCCACCCTGCACGCGCGACACCGTGGTGTGCGTGCCCAGTGCGTGCTGGATCACCCGCAGCCGGTTGTCGTAGGCCACCTTGCTGAGCGGCTCGGCGCTGCGCATGAAGCGCTGCTTCAGCTCCATCGTGTAGTCGTACAGCGCGCGGTCGGTGCGCACGCTGTGAGTGAGCGGATAACGCTCGGCCAGCCACGGCGCGAGCCG
>JANNEI010000643.1:0-5478 GCA_031378565.1 Burkholderiales bacterium | reverse complement strand
TGCCAGCCGCGAAGCATGCACGCCTTGTGTGAAGCCCTGGTGACGCAAGGTAAGGCTGCCGTTACACCGATAACCCTATTTGGTGCCGAAGATCTTGTCCCCCGCATCACCCAGGCCGGCGATCATGTACCCGACCTCCTTCACGTTACTGACGATGTACGACGTCCAGCAGCGTACATCAGGGTGCGCCTTGACCAGCGCCGCCACGCCTTCGGGCGCGGCCACCAGCACCAGCGCGCGAATGTCCTTGCAGCCCTTGCTTTTCAGCAAGGCCACGGTGGCGATCATCGAGCCGGCCGTGGCCAGCATCGGGTCGATGATGAGCGCGGTGCGTTCGTCGAGATGGCCGACGAACTTCTCGAAATAGTTTTCGGGTTGCAGAGTTTCATGGTTGCGGCTCAGGCCGACCACGCTGACCTTGGCATTCGGCACCATGTCCAGCACACCGTCCAGCATGCCCAGGCCGGCACGCAGGATCGGCACCACCGTCACCTTCTTGCCGCCGATCTGGTCGATCTCGACGGGGCCGCTCCAGCATTCGACCGTCACCTTGTTGAGCGGAAAGTCTGCGGTAGCTTCATACGTCAGCAGCCGCGCCAGTTCGTGCGTCAGCTCGCGGAACTTCTTGGTCGAAATATCGTGCTCGCGCAGCAGGCCGATCTTGTGCTTGACCAGCGGGTGGTTGACTTCGATGACAGGCATGGCGATGGTCTCATGTGGCGTTGTCGGGTTGCGTTGTCGGATGAAGTGACGAGCCGCGGAGCGGCTCACGTGCCGCGCTGGCGCACCACTTCGTACAGGCAGATGCCGGCGGCCACCGACACGTTCAGGCTCTCGACCGCGCCGAGCATCGGCAGGCTGACCAGTTCGTCGCAGGTCTTTGCCGTGAGCTGCCGCATGCCGCTTCCCTCGGCCCCCAGCACGAAGGCCAGCGGGCCGCGCAGGTCGAGGTCGTAGAGCGACTTCTGGGCAGCGTCCGACAGGCCGATGACGCGGATGCTGCGCTCCTTCAGTTCGTTCAGGCTGCGCGCAAGGTTGGTGACCATCAGGTACGGCACGGTGTCGGACGCGCCGCTGGACACCTTGGCGACCGTGGCGTTCAGGCCCACCGCGTGGTCCTTGGGTGCCACCACCGCGTGCACGCCGGCACCGTCGGCCACGCGCAGGCAGGCGCCCAGGTTGTGCGGGTCGGTGATGCCGTCGAGCACCAGCACCAGCGGGTCGCCCTCCACCGCGTCCAGCGTGTCGTCCAGCGAATGGCTCATCGCGACCACCTCGGCGCGCGCCACCACGCCCTGGTGGCGGTGCGTGCCGCAGAGCTTTTGCAGGCGGTCGTCGTCGCTGTCGATCAGGCGCGCACCGGCGTCTTTCGCGCGCTCGACGAACTGGCGCATGCGCTGGTCGCGCCGGCTCGCGTCGATGTGGATTTCAGTGATGGATTTCGGCGCGGTCTTCAGGCGCACGGTGACGGCATGAAAACCGAAAAGAATGTGGGCGGCCATGCGGCGATGGTATCCGCAGCGCGTCGCATCAGCCCTTCACGCGCAGCGCCGTCACCGCCATCAAAGCCCCGATGAACAGCGGTTGGTGAACCATGTAGAAGCTCAGCGACCAGCGGCCCAGCAGCGCCAGCAGCCGCAGCTGCGCCGGCACGCCGCCAGCCAGCACGCCCTGCCGATGCGCCAGCAGCCACTGGCCAGCCGCCATGCCCCACCACATCACGCCCAGCCAGGGCAGCAGCGGCACGTAGTCTTCGGTGACCGGCTTGCGCGTGATCAGGCCCACCCAGTTGGTCCAGCGGGTGTCGAAAAAGGGAGTCTGAATGAGATGGGGCAACAGCACCGCTACGGCACCGGCCAGCCACAGCCACCGGCCCCATCGCGCTGTCAACCGGGTCACGATCAACATCACCGCAATGCCGTGCAGAACGCCGAAGCTGATGAAGCTGTTCGGGAACATGAACCACGACCCCACCGAGACCGCCACCGCACACGCGGCCACCTGGGCCCAGCGCCGCCAGAAACGTGGCCAGCGCTGGCCCTGCTGCAGCGCCACCGCTTGGCCGACGCCGGCACAAAACAGGAACAGGCTGACGATGCAGGCGCGTTGCCAGGTCCAGAACGGGTCGATGTAGAAGTTCTGGCGAATGAAGCGGAAGTGGTTCAGGTCGAAGCAGAAGTGGAACGCGGCCATCCAGACGATGGCGACGCCGCGCAGCGCGTCGAGGCGGTCGAATCGATCGGGGTGGATTTCAGTGGCTACCGCCGTCGTGCGCACCGCGCTGCCTCAAGGTTTCTTGAAGTAGCGCACACCCGGCAGGCCGTCGAAGTGGGCGTCCTGTGTCCACAACTCAGCACCGTGGGCGCACGCGGTGGCGTAGATCAGGCTGTCTGCCAACGGCAGCCCGTTGCGGGCGGCCAGCAGCGATAGATCCAGGTCGATCTCGACGACACGACCCTGCTGCATCAAGGTGAGCGCCTGAGAGGCGACCTCGTCACCAACCTCGCGCGCCAGCTTCTTGACCACCTCGTAAACCGTGATCACCGGCACAACCAGTTCAGTCGCGGCATCGATCACATCAGCGAACAACGAGGCACGCTCGGTGTCGGCGAAGTGCTCAAGCCAACACGACGAATCAAGCACCACGCGCAGGCTGCGCCGAGGCGCAATTGGCTGCGCCCGCTTTCGCGTCGCAGCCCTGCCAGCCACCTTGGCCCGAGCCCCGCTCGCCATCAAAAGCGATCAGGCTCGCTCGGAACCGTGGTGTCGATGCCGCGCGCGATGCCGCGATACGACGCAGGTGGTTTCACCGGCAGCAAGCGGATCACCCCACCCAAACTGACGACCATCATCTTCGCGCCCGGCTTGATGCCCGCGCTCTCGCGCACCGCCTGCGGGATAACGACCTGGTACTTCGGCGACACCGTGACAACGTTGGTTTTCATATCGATCAGTTTATCGTTTAACGCCCACCCTGTCGATCTCTGCGCGGCCTACAACAGAATCAATTGATCGCGACCGACCCCGGTGCCTGGTCCAGCGGCGGGGTGAACAGCCCGCCCACATCGACGGGATCGAAGTGGTATTGGGTGCCGCAGAACTCGCAGGCGATCTCGACCCGGCCCTGCTCCAGCACGATGCCGTCCACCTCGGCACGGCCCAGTCCCTTCAGCATGCTGCCCACCCGCTCGCGCGAGCAGGTGCAGGCAAAGCGCGGCGCAAAGTCGCCCGCCAGCGGCGGGAAGCGGCGCAGCGTTTCTTCCCAGAACAATCGGCGCAGCAGTGTCTCGGCGTCCAGCGTCAGCAGCTCTTCGGCGGTCAGCGTGGCGGCCAGCATCGCGATGCGGTTGTAGTCCTCGTTGCGGCCGATCTCGTCCTCGTTGCGCTCACTCGTCACCGCGCCGGCGAGGTTCGCCTCTCCCAACAGCGGCAGGCGCTGGATCAGCAAGCCCGCCGCCACGGTGTCGTTGGCGGCCAGGATCAGCTTGGTGTCGAGCTGCTCCGACTGCAGCATGTAGTGCTCAAGCACCTCGCTGAGTTTTTGCAGCGGCTCGCGCTGGTCGCCGTGCAGCGACACCACGCCCTGGTACGGCTGCTGGCCCGGGAACTTGTTTTGCGGGTCCAGCGTGATCGCGCAGCGGCCCTTGCCGTGCAAGTTCAGCATGGCTTCGAGTTGCGCACCGGCCGGCACCTCGCCGAGCACCGTGGCCGTGACGCGGAAGGCCAGGTCGGACTGCACCTCGGCCACCGCCAGCTTGACGGGGCCGTCGCCGTGCATCTGCAACACCAGTGCACCGTTGAACTTGATGTTGGCCTGCATCAGCACGCCGGCCGCCGCCATCTCGCCCAGCAGTTGGCGTACCGGCTGCGGGAAGGCCGCATCGGCCTCGTCGCGTCGGCGCAGCACCTCTTGCCAGCCGTCGGTCAGGCGCACCAGCATGCCGCGCACCGGCAGGCCCTCGAAGATGAATTTGTGCAGTTCGCTCAACGGGTCAGCCGATCTTTTTCAGTCCGGCCCGGTAGCGCCTGGCGTTCTCGACGTAGTGTTCCGCGCTGCGGTCGAGCCCCGCCATCTGCTCGGGCGTGAGTTGCCGCACCGCCTTGGCCGGCGTGCCGACGATCAGCGAGCCTTCGGGAAACTCCTTGCCTTCGGTCACCAGCGCGCCCGCACCCACCAGGCAGTGCTTGCCGATCTTCGCGCCGTTCAGCACCACCGCCTGGATGCCGATCAGCGAGCCGTCGCCGATGGTGCAGCCGTGCAGCATCACCTGGTGGCCGACGGTCACGTTCTCGCCGATCGTCACCGGAAATCCGATGTCGGCATGCACCACGCTGTTGTCCTGGATGTTCGAGCCGCGCCCGACGCGGATGACTTCGGTGTCGCCGCGCAGCACGACGCCGAACCACACGCTGGTGTCGGCGGCGAGTTCCACATTGCCGATCACCTGCGCGCTGTCGGCAACCCAGGCGGTGTCGGCCAGGCGGGGGGCGAAGTCGTCGAGTTGGTAGAGCGACATGGGAGTGGGCCGGAGGTGGTCGGAGTCGATAATTCTAGGGTTGCACGCAAAACCCACTGTCCCCACGACCCGACCATGCCCGAGACTCACCCGCAGGTTCGAAGCGTCCCAGTGCCGCACGATTCACGCGTCGCGCGGTTATACGAATCGACCGACCTCGCGGATGCCTACGAGATCCGTCTGCCGAGCAACGCCGTCAGCGACCCGGAGGCGCTTGCACGATTCGTCTTCGCACAGCAAGCGCCCTGGATGGTGGCGCTGATGAGAGTGCGTGACGCAGTGGTCGCCGGGTTCGGCCTGAAGACATCCCGGCAGTTGAAAAGCCCGCAGCCACCGGGTCATGCCGCACGCGTTGGCATCTTCAGAATCTACGAGACCCATCCAAACGAAATCGTGCTCGGCGAAGACGACAAGCACCTCGACTTCAGGCTTTCGGTGTTGCGCCAAGTGCGCAGCACTTCGACTCAGGACGAGAGCTACCTGACCTTGTCGACCGTCGTTCATTGCAACAACCGTCTCGGCCGCGCCTACATCGTGCTCATCGCGCCGTTTCATCGCCTCATCGTCCAGGCCATGCTGCGCAGGGCAGCGCGTGCGGGCTGGCCGCAGCGCGCCTCTGCATGAGGCTCGGTCGATGAACCCGAGGTCGAAGGCGCTCGCCATCCTTTGCCTGAGCGACCCCGTCGCGAAGGCGTCGCAAACCCGCGAACTGTTCGCCCATCTCGACCCTGCAACGATCAACCCCACCGAGCGCTTCGCCACGCCCGACACCCTGCCCGGCCGCCCCGCCCGGCCCCGCCTCGTCCCGCCCAAGGAGGTGCCGACCCGCTCGCCGTTCACGCTCGAAGGCAAGGCCGCCTTGCTTCATGCAATTGCGCACATCGAGTTCAACGCCATCAATCTCGCCCTCGACGCGGCCTGGCGTTTCGCCGACATGCCGCCGCAGTTCTATCGCGACTGG
>JANNEI010000638.1:0-2952 GCA_031378565.1 Burkholderiales bacterium | reverse complement strand
CGCCGAAATTCTGGGTGAGCGTCACCCCAGCGCATTCGGCATGCCGATATCGCTGGTGTGGTCGGACGTGTGGGACGTGGTCGGCCCCATCTGCGACCGCGCCTACCAGGGCCAGTCGACGCACATGGACGATCTGGTGTTGCAGATCATCCGCCACGGCACGCGTCAAACCGCGCACTTTTCGTTCTCGTACACGCCGATCACCGGCGCTTCCAAAAGCCTGGTGCTGGGCGTTTTTTGCGTGTGCGCCGAAACTACCGCGGCCGTCAAAGCCGACATGCAGCTTCGCCAGGTGCTCGATGTCATCGGCGAAGGCTTCGTCGTGCTGGACGAGCAGTTTTTCGTTTGCAAGATCAATGCCGAAGGCGTGCGCCTCGACGGCAGGCCCGAGGCGGAGATCGTCGGACGATCGCATTGGGACTTGTGGCCCGCCTCCGTCGGCACGCCCATCGAAGCCGCCTACCGCAAGGTGGCCACCGAGCGGGTGGCCGTCCAACTCAGGCACCACTATGTCGGCGAAATGCATGACAAGTGGATAGAGGTCAAGGCCTACCCGGTGCCCGAGGGGCTGGCTGTGTTCTACCGCGACGTGACTGCGCTCGTCGAGGTGGAACAAAGCCTGCGCCACAGCGTCGACAGATTCCGCGCCGCCACGCAGGCCGTCGGCGTGCTGTGGACCAACGATGCCGCCGGCATGATGGTGAATGCACAACCGGGATGGTCCGGCCTGACCGGGCAGACCGAGGCCGAGTACCAGGGCCACGGCTGGGCCGCGGCAGTGCACCCGGACGATGCCCAGCCCACCATCGATGCGTGGCGGCAGGCCGTGGCCGAGACCCGGCCTTTCGTATTCGAGCACCGGGTCCGGCGCCACGACGGCGTGTGGAGAAAGTTTTCCATTCGTGCGGTGCCGGTGTTCGACGCGGCGGGTGCGGTGCGCGAGTGGGTGGGCGTGCACATCGACATCACCGAGGTGTCTCAGGCGTACGAAAACCTGCGCACCGCCGACCGGCAAAAGGACGAGCTTCTGGCCACCCTGGCGCACGAACTGCTGAACCCGCTGGCACCGCTGCGCTCCGCCGCGGCGTTGTTGAGCCAGCCCGACTTGCCGTTCGAGAAACGTGGCTGGCTGTGCGATGTGATTTTGCGCCAGACCCAGAACCTGACGCTGCTGCTCAACGACATGCTCGACGCGGCGCGCGTCAGCAGCGGGCGTTTGCGCCTGCGGCGCGAGCGGATCGATCTGGAAACGGCGGTGCAGGGCGCGGTCGAGATGGCGCGCCACCTGATCGATTTCAAACGGCACCAGTTGAAGGTGACGCTGACGGACGGCCCGCTGCTACTCGATGCCGACCCGCTGCGAATGACCCAGATACTCGCCAACCTGCTGACGAATGCCGCCAAGTACACCGACCCGGGCGGCACGATTCGTGTCGTTGCGAAACGGGTAGAGCGGCAAATCCAGATCGATGTCGTCGACAACGGCGTCGGCATCGCAGCCGAATCGCTGCCCGTCATTTTCGACATGTTCGGGCAGGTGGCGGGCGCTGTCGATCGTGCGGAGGGCGGCCTGGGCATCGGCCTGGCACTGACGAAGAATCTGGTGGAATTGCATGGTGGGAGCCTTCAGGCATTCAGCGACGGCTTGGGCAAGGGCAGCAGGTTCAGGCTGGTGTTCGCTGCCGCCGATGCCGAGTCCGAAAACCCTTCACCTGCACGGCACGCTGTCGCTGCCGTGAACGGTTCGCTCAGCCCATCCTGATCTCGGCGTGTTCACCCATCTTGGTGGGTGGTTTGCCGGTGACCACGGCGCGGGCCATGTGGAACAATTGCACCAGCTTGCTGTCGTTCACGTCCCAGTAGTTGGCGTGCTGGATGCTGACCTGCACCAGCGCCAGGTCGGGGTCGGTGACACCGGCCGGAAACCAGGCCTCGGTCATCTTCGACCAGAGCTGCTGCTTCTTCGCCATGTCTTCGACCACAGCCGCCGTGCCGGACACCGACACGTAGCAGTCATCGCCCGGGTCGGCGTAGACGACGTTGACCACCGGGTCGGCCACCAGGTCTGCCACCGGCTCGCCCTTGCGCGACATGAAGAACCACAGGCTGCTGTCCTCGTCGACCTTGCTGTTCTGCGTGGTCATCGGCCGCGAGTGCAGGTGACCGTTCGAATGGCGTGTGGTGAACATCGCGAAGCGCATGTCCTTGATGAGGTCCCACAACTTGGTGCGGGCTTCGTCGGTGTGGGTGGTTGTTTCCAGGCCGTCCATGGGTGAATCCTTTCGATGGGTGCTGCAAGCGGCCGCGGGGATGCGCAGCCGGAGCTTCATTGCAGCAGCGTTACAGGGCGGCGGCGATCAGGCGCTGCGCACACGCGGTGTAGGACGTGTCCGATTCGCAAGCGGGTTCAGCACTTCAGCTTCAGGAACGCGAGAAATTCGCGCTCGCCTGGCGTTTCCGCGCCGCCACCTCTGCCAGCAAGCAATTCGCGCCTGCCGGCGTTCGGTCGGCGTCCTCGGTGGCCTCGCGCTGCCGCACCAGTTCGAGCGCGTGCACGATCGGCAGCGCCAGATCGCGTGTCACCTGCGCTCCAGGCCCTTCGGCGCGATGTCGTCTTCGGCTGCGGACTTCATGCGGGTCTGCCCACGGGTCGGTTCGCGCAAACAGGCGAGAAGGCGAGAAGGCGAGAGGCCGGATCAGGCCAATTCGAAACAGCGTGCCGGGCCCAGCGACGAGGGCGGGAACAGCGCCGGCCCCGACGCGGTTGTGGCAGGCGGCGCGAACTGCCTGGCGCTGCGCAGCAGGCTGTCAACAATGAAGCCGTCGTCCTCGATCACTTCGCCAACCAGGCGCTGCTGGCTGTCGAACAGCATGGCGCGCGACGGGGTGTCCAGCAGCACCAGAAATTTTGCAGGTGAGTTCATGCGGTCGATGCTACCCACGGCATGTGTC
>JANNEI010000631.1:0-7064 GCA_031378565.1 Burkholderiales bacterium | reverse complement strand
CAGCAGGATCACCAGCAGGCTGGACGCGTCGTCGCAGTGCAGCAGCTTGAACTGCGTGCCCGGCATGCCCCACGGCGTCCAGGGAAGCTGCTTGGCGCGCACGATGAGCGAGCCGTCGGGGTAGGCGAGCGACACTTTCGGATCGGTGCCGCTGCTGGCGTGGGTGACTGTCATGGGGTGTCTCCGAGGGTTGAAATGCGCGCCGACGGAACGCATGCATTGATGCTGCGCCGGTGGGTGGCGCATCGGTTCAGGGTTCCCCCGCAACCTGCCTCCGGCGCGCGATGCAAAGCCGATTTTTCGACAGCGCACCGCTTTCGCGACGGCGCAGCAGCGCTTAGCATCGCGCCATGTCAGCCGGCCTTTGCGAGCATCCCGCCCAGCGCATCGGTGCCATCGCGCACGCCGAGCCCGAGCTGTTGATCACGGCCGGCAACGGCAACCTGTTCGCTGCGATCTGGTCTCACGCACCGGTGGTGGCCGAGGTGACGGGCCTGTCGCAGCACGCCATCGCCCTGCACCTGGGCGGCTGCACGCTGGTGGAAAAATGGCGCAACGGGCGCTTGCTCGGGCACCGCTCGCGCATCGGCAGCGTCACCCTGGTGCCGGCTCAGGTGGCCAGCACCTGGGTGCTGGCGGGCCACTCGCGGGTGGCGCACTTGTATGTCGATCCGCAGCGGCTGGCGCTTGCGGCGGCCAGCGCCGACGGGCCGCTGTGCGCGCCGCTGCTGCGCGACTTTTTTGCCGAAACCGACGCGGTACTGGCCTCGCTGGTGCGGCTGGTGCTGGCGCAGGCGCAGGCCGGCACGCTCGACGAGCTGGCGCACGACGAGGTGATGTCGATGCTGCTGAGGCACCTGCTGCGAACGTACGCCGTCGACCGCCCGCTGGCAGCGCCGCTGGTGCGCGTCAGCTTGACGGCGGCCGTTCTGCGGCGGCTGTTCGAGCACATCGAAGAGCGGCTTGCCGACGAGTTGCGGCTCGGCGAACTGGCCGCGCTGGCGCGGCTGTCCGACGACCACTTCCTGCGCGCCTTCAAGCTGGCGGTGGGGCAGACGCCGCACCAGTACGTGCTGGGCCGGCGCATCACCCGCGCGCAGCAACTGCTGGAGCGCAGCACGCTGCCGATCGCTGCCGCCGCCCGGGCCACGGGCTTTCGCGGACCCAGCCATTTTTCGGCCGTGTTCCGCCAGCATGTGGGCACCTCGCCGCGTGCATGGCGCGCGCTGCGCTTACGTTGAAAACGCGGCTGGAAACGCGGCTGAAGCGCGGCTGAAGCCAGAGGCGTCTCAGGGCGTTTCTTCTGACGTTCTTTGCGGCGCTTGTTGCGTGTGCTGCATGCCGCGCAGGCTGCTCATCGCCACGCCGCGCCGCTCGCGAAACAGCCGGCTCAGGCGGGCCGCGTTGCTCAGGCCGACGCGGCGCGCAACTTCGGCACTGGGCATGCCTCGCAGCAACAGCGCCGCCGCCGATTCGAGTCGCAGGTCGAGCACGTATTGCCAGGGCGTGCAGCCCGCCGTCTGCCGGAAGGCGCGGATGAAGTGACCGGCCGACAGGTGCGTCAATGTGGCCAGGTCGGCAAGCCGAAGCTCTTCGCTCAGCCGCTCGCGCAGGAAGTCGTCGATGCGCCGCATGGCACCGCCAGGCAGCCCGCCGCGAGGGCTGGTTGCAGGCAGCAGGCCGCTGACCAGGTGCGACACCAGCAGGCCTTCGAACTCGTCGGCCAGCAACGGCGGCAGCACGTCGCCGTGGCGCTGCAGCTCGATCATCTGGGTCGACAGCAGGGCGAACCAGTTATGCAGCCAGCCGTCCCGGCGCGAAAAAGCTGGCGCAAGGGCTTGCACCGTGCCATCGGCCGTGCGCAGCCGCGAGGGTTGCAGGTACACGTGAATCACGTCGCAGGGGCCGTGCAGCCGCCACTGGCTCGGCATGCCGGCCGGCACCACGGTCACGCTGCCGATGCGGCTGCCGTGGCCTTGAAGCGAGCCGATGCGGCCCTCGACGGAGGTGGAGCCGCGTTCATGAAAGATCAACAAGTGTCGGTCGGGCGGATCGAGCGGCGTGCTGACCGCCGGGTTGCGCCAGCGTGCCGCCGCCAGTTCGCCGCTGCTGCTAAGCGCCAACTGCAGCGGCACCGAATGGGTGGCGCGCCCGACATCCGCAACGGCTTCGCAAGGCGCGTCGCGCAGTGAGGGCGCAAGGGGGCGATTCATTGCCATGCTTCAGCAGACAGGGCTGACGAAAATTGATGTACAGGTCGGAAACAACCATGTTATGTCGCGAAGCATTCACACGCCATCCGGTCTTGCCTATGCTTCGAACAGCGGGCGGCGTTCGCCTGTTCGAACCAGGAGCCAACATGAGCATTGCACAGGATCGGCACGCCGAGCGCATCGGCGATTCCCAGGCCAGCAAACGATTCGCGGATGGCGCGGTGATCGTGCGCACCGAGCAGTTGCCGTGGATGCCGTGGGCGGCACCCGGCACCTATTGCAAGGTGCTGCACATGGACATGTCGCACGCCAAGACCACGCTGATGATCAAGGTCGACCCGAACACGCCTCTCGGCAAGCACCAGCACCTCGGCGACGCCGAGGCGTATTTGCTGGAAGGCGATTTCGTCTACGAGCACGGCGGTGGCGAGGCCGGTGATTACCTGTGCGAGCAAGGCGGCATCGCCCACGTGCCGAAGACCGGTGCCAAAGGCCTGGTCTTGTTCGGCATGAATTACGGCACCCTGCACGGCTTCGATGAGCAGGGCGGGCTGGCCGGCGTGATCGACAACGCTTTCTACTTCGCGATTGCCGAGCAGCACGGGCTGCACGGCCACCTGCCGACAGCGGCGCGCACCCGCAACCTGATCGAGGCCACAGCATGAGCGCGGTGATGAAGAACGACGCCACCGCGTCGGGCTCGTATGTGTTCCCTGACGGTTCGTCGCTGGTCCGCGCACGCCACCTCGACTGGACGCCGTGGGCGGTGCCCGGTGTCGACTTCAAGCTGCTCGACGTGGACCGCAGCTTCGACAAATGCACCCTGCTGTTGCGCGCTGCCGAAGGCGCCACCATCCCGGCGCTGAAACAAAGCGGCGCGCTGGAAGTGTTCGTCGAGGCGGGGCAGCTGCAATTCGAGCGCGGCGCGCTGGGCAGTGGGGACTTCGTCTACCTGCCCGGCGGCGGCCGCAACGGACCCTTCGCACTGTCGGCAGGCACCCAGCTCTACGTGATCGTGCACGGCCCGCTGCGCATGGACGGTGCCTTCGTCGATGCCGACTGGATGATCGACGCGTTGGCCGACGGCGATGCGGGCCGGCATATCGCTGCGGTGCTCCTCGCCGGCTGACCTGTGCAAACAAGCCCTATTGCAGCTTTTCGGATCGCAGCCTTTCAAGCTTCGCCGCATACAGATCGCGGTCGCTGCGCGAGGTGCTGTTTTTCACCGCGAGCTGCATTTCCTTGCGCGCCTCGTCGGCGTCACCCAGCCTGAAATTGGCGAGAGCGAGCCAGAAGTGAAACTCGCTGCTGTAGTCCGCGCGATCGACTTCTTTCGCGAACATGCGCTTCGCAGTCTTGAAGTCGCCGTGTTCCATCGCAGTCATGCCGAGCCGGAAAAAATGAAAGGGCGGATACGGCTCCAGTTGCGCCAACACTGCGCGCGCTGCTGACGATTCGCCCAAACGGCCCAGAGTCTCCAGCATCGTCGCCAGATTCGACAAGGCTTGTTTGTCGTGCGGGTCCCGCCGAAGCAGGAAGCCGAACACGTCTTCGGCTGCTTTCATGTCGCCGTGGCGCATGTACACCACGCCAAGCGTGTTGTAGGCACTCGGCAGATGCGGCGCTTGAACGATGGCTGCGCGTGCCCACCAGTAGGCCTCATCGGTCAGGCCGCGGGAGAGACTCTCGGCCGCTCGATTGTTCATGTACATCGCGACCACCGTGTCTTCGGACACCGGCTGGATGCGCTGGCCGCGCAGGTCTTCGGCCGGCAGGAAGTCGACGGTCAGGCTGTGTCCCGCGTCGAAGCCCGAGCGGGCCGTGATGGCGCGCGGACCCAGCGTCACGTTGATGTGGGTGCTCAGGAACGCGATGCCTCGGCTGTGCGTCCATGTCTCTTCGGAGGCCACGGTCTGGTAGGTCACGTGCAGGCCCAACTCCTTCGCGAAGGCCGCCGTCATCAGCACCAGCGAGAGGCAGTTGCCCTTGCGTGCATCGAAGGCCTGCGCAGCGTTGCGCGTTGCGGCCGAGTCGTAGTCCAGCCGGAGCTGGTCACGCCGATACAGCGCATTGATCAAGCCCCGCGCCGAGCCCTCGCGGCGCAATTGCGCGGCAATGTCGAAACGCACGTAGTGCTTCATCGCCTCGCTCAACGCGAACACCTGGTCGGCGTCTGCCCGCTGAGTTGCAGCGGCGAACAAGTGGTCGTGAAAAAACGGTTCGGGCGACGGCTGCACCGGCGGGGTGGAACAGCCGCAGAGCAGCGCGGACAGCAGCGCCAAGAGCATGTATTTCATGGAATCTCTCCCGAAATGCACTTCAACAGCAGCCAGGCCACGAATGCGCGAGGCGGCAAACGCCCGAGCCCGACGGATCAGGCCATCAGGCAAACACGACCGCAGTGTCGCCCATTCGCGCACACACCTCGCCCATCAGGTTGATCGTGTGGCTGCAGCTCATTTCCATCACGCTCAGACGTCTGGCCGCCACCCCTGCTGAAGATTGGGCCTGGCCTCGCCCATGACCTTGACCAGTTCTTCAGGGCCGCCGAACCCTTGCTTCACCACACTCAGCGCATGTGGGCCAGCGAACAGACGCCGACCTGGGATTCGCTACGAGCGTGCGGAAGGTCAGGTGTCGAGCTGCCTGTGCGTCCGGTTCCGCGTGTGTGTTGGTTTTGCGCAGCGTTGCGGATCGGTGTCAGGAGCGACGGCACGGTTCCGTTGTGAGCGCGTGATTCGCTTGCACGCAAATTCAACGGTCGAGGTGGCTCCCGTGAAGTGGATTCTTGTGTTGTTCTGGTCGCTGCACGGCGAACCCGTGCTGAACCACGAAGTGTTTGCCGCCGGAGCGCCGTGCGAAGCGCGGATCGAGGCGCTGCGCAAGATGTTCGACTACCTTGGGCACGAGGAATGGACCGCCCAGTGCCAGCCTGAGCGCGGCAGCCACACACCGCGCGGTTACTGAACCGCCGTCACGCCCGACAGATCCACTCAGGCAAACACGCCCGCTGTGTCTTGCATCCGCGCCGACACCTCGCCCAACTGATGCATCGTGTCGCCGTAGCTCATTTCCATCACGGTCAGCCGCTTGAAATAGTGACTGGCGATGTACTCGTCGGTCATGCCGATGCCGCCGTGCAGTTGAATGCACTGCTGGCCCACGTAGCGCATCGACTGGCCGAGTTGCAGCTTGGCCTGCGCCACCGCGCGACGCCGCTGCGCAGGTGCGTCGTTCAGTTTCAGTGTCGCGAAGTAACTCATCGAGCGGCCCAGCTCCAGCTGCATCTTCACGTCGGCAATGCGGTGACGCAGCGCCTGGAAACTGGAGATGACGACGCCGAACTGCTTGCGCGTGTTCATGTACTCCACCGTCACTGCCACCATCTTGTCCATCACGCCGACGGCCTCGGCGCACAGCGCAGCAATGCCGATGTCGATGGCATGTTCAAGGGCTGCAAATGCGGTACCCGCCGGCAGCAACAGCGCGCCTTCTGCATTCGCCAGCGCCACGTCGGCGGCGCAGGTGCCGTCTTGCGTCGGGTAGCCGCGAACGGTCACACCGGCGCTGCCGTTCTTCACCAGGAACAAGGCGATGCCCGAGGCGTCGTCAGCGCTGCCGCTGACCCGCGCGGGCACGATGAACGCACCCGCCTGCGCACCGGCCGGCACCAGGCTTTTCAGACCGTTGAGCTGCCAGCGGCCACCGACGTTTTCAGCCGTCGTCACCACCTGCGCAAGCTGGTAGCGCGCGGCGCGCTCCTGGTGCGCGAGCACCACGCGCTCGCTGCCCGCGGCGATGCCCTTCAACCATGGCGCGGCCAACGCTGCGTCGCCGGCGTTGAGCAGGTGGGTGGCGACCAACGAGACTGCCGCATACGGCTCCAGCACCAGGCCGCGGCCCAGTTCTTCCATCACCACCATCGCGTCGGTGGGGCCGAAGCCCATGCCGCCGTGCGACTCGGGCACGTGCAACCCGGTCAGGCCCAGATCGGCGATGTCCTGCCAGGCCTGCTTCGAAAAACCGCCCGACTTGACGATGCCCTTGCGGCGCTCGAAGTCGTAGCCCTTGTCCACCCATTTGCGCACCGAGTCGCGCAGCATTTCCTGGTCGTCGCTGAAGTCGAAATTCATGTTCAGGCTCCCAAAACGAATTGCGAAACAATATTCCGCTGCACTTCGTTGCTGCCACCGTAGATGGTGGTCTTGCGCATGTTGAAGTAGGTGCCGGCCAGCGGCGCGCAATGCGCCGCGCCCACGTGGTCGCCCTGCCAGCCGGCTTCCATCGCGTCGTGGATGAAGGGCACGCTGTACGGGCCGGCGGCCAGCATCATCAGCTCGGTGTAGCGCTGTTGAATTTCGCTGCCGCGAATCTTCAACAGGCCCGCCACGTCCAGGCTTTGCTTGCCATTGGTCTCGGCCGACAGCACGCGCAACACCATCATTTCCAGGGCGACGATGTCGACCTCGAGCTTGGCAATCTCGTCGCGAAAGCGTGTCTGCTCGTACACGCCTTCAGCCTTGGCGATGCGCTTCAGGCGCTCCAGTTCGCGCTTGGCACGGTTCACGTCGGCGATGTTGGTGCGCTCGTGCGCCAGCAGGTGCTTGGCGTAGGTCCAGCCCTTGTTCTCTTCGCCCACCAGGTTGTCGACCGGCACCTCGACGTTGTCGAACCAGACCTCGTTCACCTCGGCCTCGCCGTCCAGCAGCACGATGGGTCGCACGCTGACACCGGGGCTCTTCATGTCGATCAGCAGGAAGCTGATGCCGGTTTGCGGCTTGCCGTCGTTGCTGGTGCGCACCAGGCAACAAATCCAGTCGCCGTACTGGCCCAGCGTGGTCCAGGTTTTCT
>JANNEI010000610.1:0-2659 GCA_031378565.1 Burkholderiales bacterium | reverse complement strand
GGGCTCGGCCCCACGTGGGGGTGCCAACCCAGCGGCCGGGGAACCGGCCACGGTGGTTGCTTGACGGGAGCTTCGCTTGTTTGGGTCGTGACGGTCGGTTGTGACGTTTGTCACGGTCGCGTCATGCAAGGTGGATACTGTCGTCGGGCCGATGTCCAACCCGCCTCAGGAACCCACCGCATGAA
This sequence comes from Burkholderiales bacterium, assembly GCA_031378565.1. Taxonomy (GTDB): domain Bacteria; phylum Pseudomonadota; class Gammaproteobacteria; order Burkholderiales; family Burkholderiaceae_C; genus JANYJJ01. Next base: position 2,474 of record JANNEI010000610.1, on the reverse strand, counting down.
GCTCTCCGCCTCCCTTGTCACCGCCGCAGTGGCGCTCGCGTTTTCGTCGAACGGCGCGCTGGCGCAAAACGTCACCGACGTTTCGTTCGTCAACGGGCTGGCCCTGAACGGTGGCTTGCTGGACAAGTCGTCCGGCAGCGCATTCGACCGCCGGGTCGGCTTCTTCTCGGACCTGTACTACGACGCCAGCCGCAACGCCTGGTGGGGCTTGTCTGACCGTGGGCCGGGCGGCGGAACGTTGCCGTACGAGACGCGGGTGCAGCGCTTCACGCTGGACGTGAACCTGGCCACTGGCGCGATCAGCAACTTCGCAGTTGCCGAAACAATCAAGTTCAGCAACGCCGGTGCCGCCATGAACGGCCTGGCGCCGAGCCCCACCAACGTGCTGGGCAATTCGCTGGATCCGGAAGGCTTCGTGATCAATCCGAAGAATGGCAACTTTCTGGTGTCCGATGAATACGGCCCATCGCTCATCGAGTTCGACCGCAGCGGCAATCTGGTGAGGCGCTACACCACGCCCGCCAACGTGGTGCCACGCAGCGCGACCGATGTGCCGAACTACGCAGGCGACGCCGGAAACACGAAGGGAAAGCGCACCAACCGCGGCTTCGAGGGCCTGGCCGTGAGCGCGGACGGGAAGTTTGCCTACGCCATGCTGCAAAGCGCGATGCTCGACGAAGGCGCTGGCAGCGGCGTCCACAACCGCATCGTCAAGTTCGACACCGCCACGGGTCTTGCGGTGGCCCAGTACGCCTACAAGATGGAGCGCTCGGGCCAAGGCCAGGGCATCTCGGCGCTGGTGGCGCTGGGCAACGACAAGTTCCTGGTGCTGGAGCGAAACAACCGGGGTGTCGGCGTGGGTGGCGATCTCAAGACAGCCGACAAGAACGTCTACCGAATCGACCTGGCCGGTGCCACCGATGTCAGCAGCATCGACCTGGATTCGGGTGCCGCTTTCACCGCCGTGAGCAAAGGCCCCAAATTGATCGACCTCGACGCCGACACGCTGGCGGCCCTGGGCGGCAAGTCGCCCGAGAAGTGGGAAGGCCTGGCCATTGGCCCGAAGCTGGGCAACGGCAAGTACCTGATCCTGGCGGGCACCGACAACGACTACAGCGTCACGCAAAACGATTCGGGTGTCCAGTTCGACGTGTGGTTCCGGATGAGCGACGCCGACCCGTACGCCACGTCGATCGAGTGCCCCATTGGTTCACTGCTGGGCTGCAGCGGCGCCCTGACCGGTGACTACACGCTGCTGCCCGGCGTGCTGCATGCCTACACGGCCAACATCGAGTGTTACACCGCGCCAGTGCCCGAACCCGAAACGTATGCGCTGATGCTGGCCGGCCTGGGGCTGTTGGGGTTCTCAAGGAAATGGGGCTCTGCCACTTTCTGGCATCCCCGCGGGGGACGGACGCTGCAAGGCGGCGGCCTTGGGGCGCTCATCAGCCGCAAACGCCGCCAGCACTGAGCACGCGTGCACAGCGCAACTCGCGTTGCGCCGTGCAGATTCGTTCAGGCCTGCGGCGCGCCGACCTGACGGGTCGGGTCAGCCTTCGCGAAGGCATCGAGTTGCTCGCACGCAGCCATGACGCGAAGGACGGTCGGGATGTCGGCGACTTCGATCTTGAAGATGCGCATCACAACCACGATGCTGGCCAGGCAGATGTCGGCGATGGTGGGCTGGTCGCCATGACAGAACTTGCCGGTTTCGGACTCGCTGGCAAGGCGCTGCTCGAGCGCCTGCAAACCGGTGCTGAACCAATGCATCTGCCAGGCGCGCCACGCCGCATCGTCGAACTTGCCCGCCGCGGTCAGGTACTTCTTGACGCGGGGCGTGATCAGCGGGTGGGTGTCGGCCGCGAGCATCGCGGCCAATGAACGCACGCGGGCCCGACCATGCGTATCGGCGGGCAACAGCGCGGGCGTCGGGAAGCTTTCGTCCAGGAACTCAAGAATCGCCAGCGACTGCGTCAGGGGTGTTGGTGACTGCCCGGGGCCGCGGTCGATCAACGCCGGGATTGCACCCATCGGATTGATTTTCAGGAAGGCCTCGCCGCGCTGTTCGGCGGCGTCGAGGTTGACGTTGTGTTCCTGCGGCTGCACGCCCTTGAGGTTGAACGCAACACGCACCCGGTAGGTCGCCGAGGTGCGCCAGAAAGAGAAGAGTTCGAAGCGAGCGGGGTCGGTCATGGGAGCTCCTGGCTGGGTGGGTCAAACGGGGCGTGCAACCCGGGTCATCCGCTTTGCATGCAGCATTGGCGATGGAACCGGATTCTGAACAACGCAGTCCAGAATGTAGCGTTTGTCGACGCCGTCCGAAGTCCCGAAAGTGGCCCTTGGCCGTCCCCCCGGGCTTCGCCGCCGAGGCTGCCATGCGGTTCGCGCTGGACGTGTTCTGGCAGCAGGGCCACAAGGCAACTTCGCTGCCCCAAGTGCTGCGCGGAGTGCTGGCGTTGATTGCCGATGCTGAA
>JANNEI010000599.1:0-5254 GCA_031378565.1 Burkholderiales bacterium | reverse complement strand
GCCTTGAGGCGTCGCAGCGACCGCGGTTGATGCTCGACACCTTCGAGATCGAGGGAGGAGTTCGGTTGCCGCGCATCTTCGTCAGCGCACGTGACGGCGAAGGCATGAACGAACTCAAGCTGCTGATTGCCGATGCAGTGGCAGGCCGACTGGCTGTCCGCTTGAATCTGGATCAGTTGTCCCCAATTCCGACAGCGGAACACACAGGCGACGACATCCGTTTCGACGCCGATTCCGCTCCAATCCAATCCGACGACCAACCCGCTGTTGCATGACCATGAGATCCAACCCCGCTGCGCCCTCGGCCGACCCTTCCCCGAAGGTTGAACTTGGCCGTGCCGTCCGGGCGCTCGCGCTGGGAGGACTGGCCTGGCTTCGCTGCAAGCTGGCCGGCAAGCCGCTTGGCCAACAGCCGTTCACCGAAGGCCAGACGCTGAACACCGGGGGCGGGCGCGGTGACGGCCCGCCCGATCTCGATGAACTCTGGCGTGACTTCAACAAGAAACTGAGCGGCCTGTTTGGCGGCAAAGGCGGGGGCGGCCCTCGCCATGAGGGCGGCAACGGAGGAGGCGGCAAGTTTCAGCCCGACATGAAGAGTGCAGGCATCGGCGTGGGGCTGATCGCCGGGGTGGTCGCGCTGATCTGGCTGGCCAGCGGCTTCTTCATCGTCCAGGAAGGTCAGCAATCCGTCATCACCTCGTTCGGCCGCTACAGCAAGACCGTCGAAGCCGGCTTCCAGTACCGCCTGCCTTACCCATTCCAGGCCCATGAGACCGTGCCGGTGACCCAGCTTCGATCGGTCGAGGTCGGCCGCAACGCGGTGGTGCAGGCCACCGGTCTGCGTGACTCGTCGATGTTGACGCAGGACGAGAACATCGTGGACATCCGCTTCACGGTGCAATACCGACTGAAGGATGCGCGCGCCTATCTGTTCGAGAACCGCAACGCCGACGATGCCGTGGTTCAGGCAGCCGAATCGGCGGTGCGCGAGATCGTCGGCAAGAGCACGATGGACTCGGTGCTCTATGAGCAGCGCGACGCCATTGCCACTGAGTTGGTGAAGTCGCTGCAAACGCAACTCGATCGCCTGCGCGCCGGAATTCTGGTGGTCAATGTGAACGTTCAAAACGTGCAGGCACCCGAGCAGGTGCAGGCCGCGTTCGATGACGCTTTCAAGGCCGGCGCGGACCGCGAGCGTCTCAAGAACGAAGGCCAGGCCTACGCCAACGACGTGATCCCGAAGGCTCAGGGCACGGCGGCGCGGCTGCGCGAAGAGGCCGAAGGCTACAAGGGTCGCGTCATCGCGCAGGCCGAAGGCGATGCACAGCGGTTCAACCGGGTTCTCGGCGAGTACCAGAAGGCACCTGCCGTCACGCGCGACCGCATGTACATCGACACGATGCAGCAGGTTTATTCGAACGTCAGCAAGGTGTTGGTGGACAGCCGCGCCAACTCGAACCTTTTGTATCTGCCACTGGACAAGCTGCTGCAGCAAGCCGGCTCACCGGCGGTCAGCGGCACGCCGGCTGCTGCCGTGCCCGCAAGCCCCGAAACGGCCACACCCTCCAGCGGGGCTGTCGACGTGCGGTCGCGTGACGGACAGCGTGGCCGCGACCGCGACGGTCGTTGAGACTCAACCCAAGAAGCACGACACATGAACCGCATCGGTTTTTACGTTGCAGGCGCACTGGTTGCCCTGATGGTGGCTTTCTCTACCCTGTTCATCGTCGATCAGCGGCAGTTTGCCGTGATCTATGCCCTGGGCGAGATCAAGGAGGTGGTCACCGAGCCCGGCCTCAAGTTCAAGCTTCCGCCGCCGTTCCAGAACGTGGTCTTTCTGGACCGCCGCACGCAGACGCTCGACAGCCCGGAAACCCGCCCCATCTTCACCGCAGAGAAGAAGAGCCTGGTGATCGACTGGCTGGTGAAATGGCGAGTCACCGATGCACGCCAGTTCATCCGCAACAACGGTGTGGACATGCGCAATGTGGAGGCCCGGTTGAGCCCGATCGTGCAGGCGGCCTTCAACGAGGAAGTCACCAAGCGCACGATTCGCGCCATGCTGTCGACCGAGCGCGAGAAAGTGATGCAGGACGTGCGCGGCCGACTCACCGACGAGGCGAAGTCGTTCGGCATCGAGATCGTCGACGTTCGCATCAAGCGGGTCGACTTCGCCGTCAACATCACCGACTCGGTGTACCAACGCATGGTGTCAGAGCGCAAGCGGGTGGCGAACGAACTGCGCTCCACGGGCGCGGCGGAAGGCGAAAAAATCCGCGCCGACGCCGACAAGCAGCGCGAGGTGATCGTGGCCGAGGCCTACCGCGATGCGCAGAAGGTCAAGGGCGATGGCGACGCCAAGGCATCGGCCCTGTTCGCTGATTCGTTCGGCCGGGATCCGCAGTTTGCGCAGTTCTATCGCAGCCTGGAGGCTTATCGGTCCACCTTCCGCAGCAAGTCCGATGTCATGGTGCTCGACCCGTCCAGCGAGTTCTTCAAGGCAATGCGCGGCAACACGGCACCGGCACCCGCGGCTGCGGCCAGGAAGTAGGCGCGGCCCACCGCCATGTGGGACTTGTTGCTGGGTGCGTGCGCGCTGATGTTGGTGTTCGAAGGGCTGCTGCCCTTCATCAGTCCCACTTCCTGGCGTGAACTGTTCGAGCGTGCGACCCGGCTGAGCGACGGACAGATTCGTTTCATCGGCCTCAGCAGCATGCTCATCGGGCTCGTGATGCTGGCGATTTTCTGGCACTGAGCCGATCAGCGCCCGTCGGGGCCACCGGTACAATCCCGCTTTTAACGGCCCGGTCTTTCCACATGCTGTCTGCTTGGCTGCTGCCAGAGCACTTTTCCGATGTCCTGCCGGCGCAGGCCAGGCACATCGAGGAGCTTCGGCGGGGGCTGCTGGATGTTGCGCGCCGCTTCGGTTGCGAGCTCGTGATGCCACCCTTGCTGGAACATCTTGAGTCGCTGCTGTCGGGCACCGGGCGCGAACTGGACCTGAAGACCTTCAAGCTGGTCGACCAACTCAGCGGTCGTACGTTGGGTGTTCGCGCCGACACCACGCCGCAGGTCGCGCGCATCGACGCCCACTTGCTCAATCGTGACGGTGTGACCCGCCTGTGCTACTGCGGCCCGGTGTTGCATACCCGACCTTCGGGCTTGCACGCCACCCGGGAGCCTTTGCAGTTCGGGGCCGAGATCTATGGCCACGGCGGCCTCGAGGCCGACCTCGAAGTGCTGGACATGGCGCTCGACTGCCTACGCGCCGGTGGCGTCGCAAACGTCACGCTGGACATGGGCGATGCGCGCATCTTGCGTGGTTTGCTGGCAGGCGTGTCGCTCGACGCGCAAGGCATTGCCGACCTGGTGGCTGCACTGGCCGCCAAGGACGCCGCAACGCTTGCGGTGCTGTGCCGCGGCTTCCCTGCCGAGGCCAAGGCGGGCGTGCAAGCCCTGGTGCGGTTGTACGGCGGCATGGAGGTGCTCGACCTGGCTCAGCGCCAACTCCCGCAACACCCGCTGATTCGGGCGGCCCTCGACGACCTTCGGTGGCTGGCTGCGCACGTCGTTCAGGCCCACCCTGAGGCCCGGGTCGGTTTCGATCTGGCCGATGTCGGAGGCCACGCGTACTACAGCGGCGCGCGGTTCGCCGTTTACGCGGCCGGGTCGTGCGACGCGGTCTTGCGTGGCGGCCGTTACGACGAAGTCGGTGCCGTGTTTGGCCGCACCCGTCCGGCGGTGGGGTTCAGCGTCGACCTGAAAGAGTTGGCCCTGCTGTCGACCGCTGGCAAGCAGGCGGCTGCGATCCGCGCACCTTGGGGCGAGGACGCTGACTTGCGTGCAGCGGTACGACGCCTTCGCGAGCGCGGCGAAACCGTGGCCTGCGTGCTGCCAGGGCATGAACATGAAGGCCAGGAATTCGACTGCGACCGCGAACTGGCGGCAGTCGATGGCCAGTGGGTTGTGCGCGCTCTTTGAGCGACACCTCCTCCATTTTTCAGTATCGGATTCTCAAAGATGCAACAGACGATGGCCAAGAGCGCAGGCCGCAACGTGGTCGTTGTGGGCACCCAGTGGGGCGACGAAGGCAAGGGAAAGGTGGTCGACTGGCTGACGGACCATGCGCAGGCCGTGGTGCGCTTCCAGGGCGGCCACAACGCGGGTCACACACTCGTCATCAAGGGAGTCAAGACTGCTTTGCAGCTGATTCCGTCGGGCATCATGCGCGACGGTGTGGCGTGCTACATCGGCAACGGCGTGGTGGTCGATCCGGCGCACCTGATGCTGGAAATCGAGCGGCTCGAAGCGATCGGACTCAGCGTTCGGACGCGTCTGTTCATCAGTGAATCGTGCCCGCTGATCCTGCCGTTTCACGTCGAGGTCGACAAGGCCCGCGAGGCGCTGCGCGAGAGCAGCGGCGTCGGCAAGATCGGCACCACCGGCAAAGGCATCGGTCCGGCCTACGAAGACAAGGTGGCGCGGCGCGCGCTGCGCGTGCAAGACCTGAAGCACCCCGAGCGATTCGCCGCCAAACTGCGCGACCTGCTGACGCTGCACAACTTCGCGCTGACCGGTTATCTGCATGCCGAAGCCGTCGAGTTTCAGCCCATCTTCGACCACGCAATGGCGCTCGCCGAACAGATCAAGCCGATGATGGCCGACGTCGGCTACCTGCTGCACACCGCCAGCCGCAGCGGTGCCAACATACTTTTCGAGGGCGCGCAGGGCACCTTGCTCGACATCGACCACGGCACCTATCCGTACGTCACCTCCAGCAACTGCGTGGCAGGCAACGCCGCCGCGGGTGCCGGTGTGGGGCCCGACCTGTTGCACTACATCCTGGGCATTACCAAGGCCTACACCACGCGCGTGGGCAGCGGGCCTTTCCCCACCGAGTTGCCGATGGACGTGCCAGGCACCGTCGGCCACCACCTGTCCACGATCGGCCAGGAGCGCGGCACCGTGACCGGTCGGCCGCGACGTTGCGGCTGGCTGGATGCGGCCGCGCTGAAGCGCTCCATCATCATCAACGGAATTTCGGGCCTGTGCATCACCAAGCTCGACGTGCTCGACGGCCTGGGTGAAATCAAGGTCTGCGTCGGCTACGAGCTGAGCGGCAAGCGCGTCGACATCCTGCCGCTCGACGCCGACGAGATCGTCGCCTGCAAGCCGATCTACGACACCTTTGCGGGCTGGACCGAGACGACCGCCGGTGTCACGCAATGGGATGCGCTGCCTCTGAACGCGCGCC
>JANNEI010000582.1:0-9160 GCA_031378565.1 Burkholderiales bacterium | reverse complement strand
CCGCGCCAGTCGGCGGCGGCCAGCATGGCAGCGGCCAGGGTTTCCTTCAGCGGCGCGTCGCCCTTGTCTTCGCGCCAGCCGCGTTTGAACAGCGGCTCGCCCGACGTGTCCACGTACAGCACCGCGCGCTCGGGCGTCAGGTGCAGCACCAGTTGCAGGTCGGGGTGCTGGGTGTCGACGTTGGGGCGCTCGCCGGTGGCGTCGCGCAGCGCATCGCACACCGCGTCCTTGATGCGCAGCGCCGCGAAGTTCAGGCTGCGCAGCGGGCTGCGGTGCGAGGTGGTGTCGACGCGCAGCGTGTGCTGCGGCGTGATCCACTGCGTCCAGTCGACGCTCTTGCCCAGCAGGTACAGGTCGTTCTCGTCGCGGTACGCGCCTTCGGCCACTTCCACCAGCACCCGCTGCGCCAGGCGGCATTCGAGGTTCAGCGTCATCACGTGCAGCGGGTCGCCGTCCAGGCCCACGCCACCGCGCGATTCGTGAATCGCCACGCCGGGCAGCAGGCGTTGCAGCTCGGTGGCCAGCAAGGCCTCGACGCCGGCGGCGCAGGGAAGAAAGAGGGGGGCGGTCATGCTTCGGCTCGGCTGCGCACAGGCTGCTTTACATTGCGCGGCGCAAGGTGGCCGGTGCGATCTTCAGCGCTTCACGGTACTTCGCCACCGTGCGGCGCGCGACCTGGATGCCCTGCTCTTCCAGCATGTGGCTGATCTGGCTATCGGACAGCGGCTTGGCCCCATCTTCGGCGGCCACCAGTTGCTTGATCAGGGCGCGCACCGCGGTGCTCGATGCGTTGCCGCCGGCCTCGGTGTGCAGCGACGAGCCGAAGAAATACTTCAGCTCGAAGGTGCCGAAGACGGTCGCCATGTACTTGGCCGTGGTCACCCGCGAGATGGTCGATTCGTGCAGGCCGAGTTCGTCGGCGATCTCGCGCAGCACCAGCGGTTTCATCGCGATGGCGCCGTGCGTGAAGAAACTTTTCTGCCGTTCGACGATGGCCTGCGAGACGCGCTGGATGGTGTCGAAGCGCTGCTGGATGTTCTTCATGAACCAGCGCGCCTCCTGAAGCCGCGAGCTCAGCCCCGAGCCGCTGCCACCCGAGCCGCGGCCCTGGCGGATGGCCTGCGCATACAGGTCGTTGATGCGCAGCTTGGGCATCACGTCGGGGTTGAGCACCACCTTCCAGTTGCGGCCCGACTTCTGCACGATCACGTCGGGCACGATGATGTTGGCCTCGGCCCGCGTGAACGGCCGTCCGGGCTTCGGTTCGGTCGCCACGATCAGGGCTTGTGCCTGCTTGATCAGGTCTTCGTCGGCACCGGTTGCGGCCATCAGCTTCTTCATGTCGCGGCGCGCCAGCAGCTCCAGGTGCTGCTTGCAGATCATGATGGCGATGATCTGTGCCTCGCTGCGCGGCAAGCTGCGCAACTGCAAGGTCAGGCATTCGGACAGGGTGCGTGCGCCCACCCCGAGCGGCTCCATGTTCTGCAGCCACTTCAACGCGCAGTGCAGACGTTCCAGCAATTCCTCGCGCTGGTCCTCGTCTTCCACCAACTCGGCGGCAATCGCGTCCAGCGCATCGGCCAGGTAGCCGTCGTCGTTCAGAGAATCGATCAGGATGTTGAGTGCGGCAGCGTCCTCCACCGACAGGCGCATGCCGAGCAGTTGCTCGCGCAGGTGTTCCTGCAGGCTCAGCGGCGTGGGATTGCGGTCTTGCGACTCGAACTCCTCGTTGTCGGTGCCGCTGCTGCCCGGTCCGCTGGGCAGCTCGCGGATGCCATCGAAGTCCTCGCGCTCGGTGCCGTTCTCCCAGTCGTCGCGTTCGGTGGTGCCGAAGTCGGCCTTGTCCACGCCCGGGGCTTCGTCGGCAGCCTCGCCGCTGGGCTCGGCAGCGCGTTCGATTTCACGCTCGCCGACGCGTTCGGCGGCGCTGGTGCGCTCGGCCAGCGGCTCGAAGACCTGGCCGGTGTCCTCCTCGGTTTCGAGGAACGGATTCGCATCCAGCATCTGCTCGACTTCTTGGTGAAGTTCGAGGGTGGAGAGTTGCAGCAGCCGGATCGATTGCTGCAACTGCGGCGTCAGCGCCAGGTGCTGCGACAGGCGTACCTGCAATGATGGTTTCATGGTCGAAGTGACGCCAGGGCAAACATCACATGCGGAAGTGTTCGCCGAGGTACACCTTTCGAACATCGGCGTTCTCGACGATCTCGGCAGGCGTGCCTTCGGCCAGCACCCGGCCCTCGCTGATGATGTAGGCGCGGTCGCAGATGCCCAGCGTTTCGCGCACGTTGTGGTCGGTGATCAGCACCCCGATGCCGCGGCTCTTCAGGAAGCTGATGATTCGCTGGATCTCGATGACCGCGATCGGGTCGACGCCGGCAAACGGCTCGTCCAGCAGGATGAAGCGCGGTTGCGTGGCCAGTGCCCGCGCAATCTCCACCCGCCGCCGCTCGCCGCCCGACAGGGCCAGCGCGGGCGACTCGCGCAGCTTCTCTATGCCCAGGTCGTGCAGCAAGCCGTTCAGCAAGGTGTCGATGACCGGTGTCGGCAACGGCCGGCCGTCGTCGCCGAGCTGCAACTCCAGCACGGCGCGGATGTTCTCTTCCACATTGAGCCGGCGAAAGATCGACGCTTCTTGCGGCAGGTACGACAGGCCGAGCCGCGAGCGGCGGTGAATCGGCATGCGCTCGACGCGCTGGCCTTCGATGGTGATCTCGCCGGCGTCGGCCCGCACCAGCCCCACGATCATGTAGAAGCTGGTGGTCTTGCCCGCGCCGTTGGGCCCCAGCAGACCGACCACCTCGCCGGCATTCACCGCCAGGTGAACGTCCTTGACGACCTTGCGGGCACCATAGCTTTTTTGCAGGCCCTGCGCCGTCAGGCGGCCTTCGCTGCGGGTGGTGGGTGCCGCCTCCGACTTCAACGCCTGTCCCCCAGCGAGGTGCTGGGCTTCAGCGCCGGGGCATTCTGACTGGCTGCTTCGGCAGCCGCCGGCGTGCCGTCACGTGGCGTCAGCACGGCACGCACCCGGCCACCGGGGTTGGCGGGCGTTGCCGCACTGCTGCCGCCCGAGACGCTGAACACCTCGGTCGTGTTGTCGTAACTGACCACGCTGCCGGTCACTTCGTCGGCCACCGCGGCACCGCGCAGTCGGCGCACGACAGCGGCATTGATGAAGCGCACGGTGTCGGCCTTGCTGTCGTATTCGAGGCGCTCCGCCTGGCCTTCGATGAACTCGTCCACGCCGTCGCGCTTCTGGCGAAAGGTGGCCAGCTTGCCGGCCGAACCGGTGGCGATGGCCGCCTGGTAGCCGTCCGGCGTTTCACGCACCTCGACACGCGCGGCACGGATCACCAGGCTGCCCTTGGTCACCACCACGTTGCCGTTGAACACCACCACCCGCTTTTGCAGGTCGAGGTTGCTGGGCTGGTCGGCTTCGACGTTCAGCGGCTTCAGCCGGTCGGCCTTTTCGGCCTGCGCCGAGGGCGACAGCACGGCCGCCAGCAGCAGGGCGCAGACGAGCGAGACGAGACGGTGTGGGGGGGAATTCATAGGGGCACGAAACTTGCAGAACATTCTAGCTGCAAGATGCCCCGGACTTGGGTGCCCACGTGCCGGTGGGCACGTCGAAAGTGCTGCCGCAGCGGCGAATCAACGGCACGCGATCAAGCTGCGAAGCGGCTGGGCGGGTGCGCCAGCGGCTCAAGCTGCGGCGATTGACGCCGCGCAGCGACACCCTGCGCGTTGCCGTCCTGCCGATCCCGCAGGCTCAGGCCTTGCGAGCGCGCTGAATCAGAAAGTCTGCCACCGCCAGCGCCCGGTCGTTGCTGCCGGCCACCGAGCCCGACGTGTAGTAACGGCCCTGGATGCCGATGGCCGGCACGCCGTCGATCTTGTACGCGTCGACGATCTGCTTCGCCTGGCGCGCCTTGGTCTGCACCGAGAACGAGTCCATCACCTCCAGGAACTTGGCCCCGTCGACCCCGTTCTTGGTCATGAAGGCGCTGATCTCGGCAGGCTTGGCGAGCGAGGCGCGTTCGTTGTGGATGGCGTGGAACACCTTGCGGTGAATCGCCTCCAGCTGGCCGGAGGCTTCGAGCGCAAAGTAGATGCGCGCATGGGTGCCGAAAGGCTCATCGCGAAAGCTCACCGGCACGCGACGAAAGCTGACATCGGCCGGCAGCTTCTTCACCCAGGCGTCGAGCACGGGCTCGAACGCAAAGCAATGCGGGCAGCCGTACCAGAAGAACTCGACCACCTCGATCTTGCCCGGGGCCACCGCCTGCGGCTGGCTCAGCCGCACGTAATCCTTGCCTTCGACCGGGCCGGCACCTTGCGCCTGCGCGGCAGGTGCGATCGTCATGCCGGCGGTGCCAAAGGCACCCACAACCCCCACACCCAACCCTGTGCCCAGCAACTGGGTGGAAAACTCGCGGCGTTTCATCTTCGATCGATCCTTTGGGTAACTTGGGTGGTGTTGAGGCGGTTGCAGTGGCAGACACCTCGCGTGTGCTGAAAGTTCAGCGCGGGTTCATTTCTGGACCCGAACCAGGGCCGATTCCACGCCAGCGCCGTCGAGCTTTTCCTTGGCGGCGTCGGCCTCGTCCTTCTTGTCGAACGGGCCGACACGCACCCGGTACACCGTGCGGCCTGCCTGCTCGCGCTCGGTGACCTTGGCGGTGAAGCCCTGCATTGCCAGCTTTGCCCGCTGCTGGTCGGCGTCTTCGGTGCGCCCGTAGGCCCCGGCCTGCACAAAATAGATGAACGGATCAGCCCCCGGTTTGGTGGACGTGGCCTGCGCGCTCGACGCCGCAGCCGGGCGGTCGCCCAGGATGGCGGAGGGGTCGCGCGTGCTGATCGAGGCGTTCGATTTCGGTGGTGTGGTGCCTTGTGCCGCCGCCGCACCGCTGGCCGGCCTGGCGATGACCGTAGGGGCCTGCGTGACGCCGCCGCTGGCAGCGTTGACCGGCGTCCCCGGCTTGGCGGGATTCTTGCCGTAGAGCGGGCTGTTCGGGTCCCAGTTCTTGTTTTTCTCGACCTCGGCCGCGTCCTGCTCGGCAGTGCGCTGCGGCACCTTGTTGACGAAGGGCACCGGCACCTTGGTGACGTACAGCGCCACGCCCAGCGCCAGCGCCAGCCCGACGAGCAGGCCGAAGACAAGGCCCATGGCAAAACCACCGCGTTGCTTCTCGAAGCTGCTTCGCAGCCCGGCCTCACCCGTCCGTCCGAAATTCATGCGCTCTCCCGCTCGGGGTCCGTATTTTTTTCGGCCTCTTTGGCCGCGTCTCGATCCATCCGCTCGGGTGCGCTCACGCCCAGCACCGTCAGCGCATTGCGGATGACCTGTCGGGTCGCCATCAGCAAGGCCAGTCGCGCGCGGGTCAGCTCGGCGTCGTCCACCAAAAAGCGCTCGGCAGCGTAGTAGCTGTGGAAGCTGCCGGCCAGATCGCGCAGGTAGAAGGTCACGTCGTGGGGCGACAGGCTGGACGCCGCGTTCGACAACATGCCGGGGTACTCGGCCAGCTTCAGCATCAACGCCGCTTCACTGGGCGCCGTCAGCAGCGCCAGGTTCGCGCTGTGCAGCGAGGCGGTGTCGCCGTCATGTTCGATGAATTGCTGGATCACCGAGCAGATGCGCGCATGCGCATACTGCACGTAGAACACCGGGTTCTCGTCGTTCTGCTTCAGCGCCAGGTCGACGTCGAAGGTGAATTCGGTGTCGGCCTTGCGGCTGATCAGAAAGAAGCGCACCGCGTCGCGGCTGGTCCAGTCGATCAGGTCGCGCAGCGTCACGTAGCTGCCGGCGCGCTTGCTGATCTTCACTTCCTGGCCGCCCTTCATCACGGTGACCATCTTGTTCAGCACGTAGTCGGGGTAGCCCGCGGGCACGCCCCGGTCGGCCGCCTGCAAGCCGGCGCGCACCCGGGCGATGGTGCCGTGGTGGTCGCCGCCCTGCAGGTTGATGGCCTTGCTGAAACCGCGCTCGAACTTGTTGATGTGATACGCCACGTCCGGCACGAAGTAGGTGTAGCTGCCGTCCGACTTTCGCATCACGCGGTCCTTGTCGTCGCCATCGTCGGTCGTGCGCAGCCACAGCGCACCGCCTTCTTCGAAGGTCTTGCCGGAGGCGATGAGCCGCTTCACCGTGTCTTCGACCCGGCCGCTCGAATACAGCCCCGACTCCAGGAAGTAGTGGTCGAAACGCACGCCGAACGCCTGCAGGTCCAGGTCCTGTTCATGGCGCAGGTACGCCACGGCGAACTGGCGGATACCGTCGGTGTCGTCGACGCGGCCCGACGCGGTGAACTGGCGGTCGTCGGCCTTCACCGTCTTGCGGGCCAGAAAATCAGCCGCGATGTCGGCGATGTACTCGCCGTTGTAGGCCGCCTCGGGCCACTGCGGGTCGCCCGGCTTGAAGCCGCTCAGGCGGGCCTGCACCGACGCCGTCAATGTGGGGATCTGCGCCCCGGCGTCGTTGTAGTAGAACTCGCGCGTGACCTGCCAGCCCTGGGTCTCGAACAGGTTGCAGATGCCGTCGCCGAGCGCCGCCTGGCGCGCGTGGCCCAGGTGCAGCGGGCCGGTCGGGTTGGCCGACACGAACTCGACCAGCACCCGGTCGGGCCGGGCCGGCTGGCAGCCGAACCGATCGCCGCCCGCCAGCACCTCGCTGACGATGGCCTGCCTTGCGGCTGCCGTGAGGCGCAGGTTGATGAAACCCGGCCCGGCGATCGCCATCGCCGACACGGCGCGCTGCACGGCGGGCTGGCGCTGCAAGGCGTCGATCAGCGCCTGGGCGACCTCGCGCGGGTTCTGGCGCAGCGGCTTGGCCAGTTGCATGGCCGCGGTGCAGGCCAGGTCGCCATGTGCGGCCTGGCGGGGCGACTCGAAAACCGCCGTCAGGCTGCTGTTCGGGCTGACTTCCTGGATCGCCGCGGCGAGCGCGACCAGCAGGTCCTGTTTGGCTTGGATCATCGGTGCATTTTACGGTTGCCATCGGGCCGGCCCGGCAAGCGCGGGACAGGTGGGTGATCGACGCCTTCTTCTGCGCGCACAGCCCGGCCGGCTGGTGGGAAGATCAGGGCTCGGCTCCTGCTGACCGACCCACCATGTCATCCCGATTCCCCGCAGATTCCCTCGATCTGACGCTCGACCTGCCGCTCGGCCCGCCCGAGGCTGCCCCGCCGCTGCCGAGCCACATCGGCAAATACCGCGTGCTCGGCAAGCTGGGCGAGGGCGCGACCAGCGACGTTTTCCTGTGTCACGACGACTTTCACGACCGCGACGTGGCCGTGAAACGGGTGCGCCCCAACCTGGGCGGCGACCCCGGCGATGTGCGCTACGGCGAGCGCTTTTTCGCAGCCGAGGCGGCTCTCGTGGGCCGCCTGCAGCACCCGAACGTGGTGCAGATATTCGACGCCGTGGCCGACCCGGTGGCACCCTACATCGTGATGGAGCACGTGGCAGGCAACACGCTGCGGCCGTACTGCCGCGCCGACCAGTTGCTGCCACTGGAACTGATTGTCGAGATCGGCTTCAAGTGCGCCATGGCGCTGGGCTACGTGTTTCGCCAGGGGCTGATCCACCGCGACGTGAAGCCGGCCAACCTGCTGGCGGTGCTGACCCACGGGGCCATCACCGACGTGAAGATCAGCGACTTCGGCAGCGTGCTGAACCTCGAGTCGGACGTGACGCAGATCTACCGCGTCGGCTCGCTCGCCTACATGTCGCCCGAGCAGCTCGACGGCAGCACGCTGGACTGCCGCTCCGACATGTACGGCCTGGGCGCGGTGCTGTACCACCTGATCGCCGGGCGGCCGCCGTTCGAGGCGCAGGTTCAATCGGCCATGGTCCACCAGGTCTACAACGCGCGCCCCGCCTCGCTGTGCGGGCTGCGCTCGGGTTTGTCGCCCGCGGTGGACGCGGTGATCCAACGTGCGCTGGCCAAGAGTCCGGCCGACCGGTTCGACAACTGGGAGCAGTTCTCCCAGGCGCTGTCCGACCTGATCATCCAGCGCCAGGTGCCGCGCGGACACCTGCAAGGTGTGCTCGATTCCGAGCGCTTCACGCTGCTGCGCAGCCTGGAGTTCTTCACCAGCTTCGGCGATGTGGAACTTTGGGAGGTGGTGCACCGCGCCAAGTGGGAGCGCTTCAACTTCGGCCACGCGCTGTACCGCAAGGGCGATGAAGGCAGCACCTTCCACATCATTGCGCAGGGCGAGCTGGAAGTGTTTCGCGACGGCAAGAAAGTGGCGCAACTGGGGGCAGGTACGTCGGTCGGCGAGATGGCCTACCTGGCGCCCAGCCCCGAGCTGCGCAAGCACGGTGCCGACGTGATCGTCACCGAGCCCGCCACCACGATCTCGTTCACGCCCGACACGCTGACGCAACTCGCACCCGGCTGCCGGCACCATTTCGACGAGGCGTTCATTCGCGTGTTGGTGCGCCGGCTGCACGCCGCGCACGAGGCGCTGGCGCACCCGCGACGGATTCTTTGAGCGCCGGCTTTTCGCCGCCTTCGTGTCTTTGCCACGCCGACGTGTCGTCCGTGACACGGTGTGAAGCGTTGTGCCCTTGCTGGCAGCGCTGCGACCATGCTTCAATCCGCGTCGGCAAACACGCCCCGTGCATGCAAAAAGGAAACCCCATGAAACACCTGATCACCGTTCTCGCCATTGCCGCCGCGGCGCTTTCAAGCACCGCATTCGCCAACACCCACAAGGAAGCGCCCAACATGGCCAAGGGTGCCAGCGCGCCGATGGCAGGCACCCAGCAATCGAAGATGGGCATGTGCAACAAGGACGCCGGCGAAATGAAGGGCGACGAGCGCAAGGCCTTCATGAAGACCTGCCTGTCGGCCAAGAAGGAAACCCAGCAAGACAAGATGAAGAGTTGCAACGCCACTGCCACCGGCAAGAAAGGTGACGAGCGCAAGGCCTTCATGAAGGAATGCCTCAGCAAGTAACGCGCGCGCTCAGAAGAAAAAGCCCGGCCTGGCCGGGCTTTTTTGTGGCAGGACCTGTCAGGCCTGCACATCCGTGGTGGATTGAAGCTTCTTCCTGGCCTTCGCGAGCCGACTGCGCTGGACAGCTCCGCAGGTCCTTCGCTTCGTCGGCTCAGGCGACAGGTGGCCGCTGTGTCGCCTTCCAGTACGCCGCATCGCCGT
>JANNEI010000549.1:0-4508 GCA_031378565.1 Burkholderiales bacterium | reverse complement strand
TAGCGCTCGGTGAACCAAGCCGAGGAACTCTTCAACAGCCGCATCTTCTACCCGCAAGAACAGCTCAAATCGTGTTGAGGCCCTCTTCTTTGGTGACTTTCTTCTGGGCCCTCAGAAGAAAGTTACTCGGCAGCCGGGCCGACACCCGGCGCGGACTCCGCATGAGGGTCAATCGACAGATAACGGCTCAGAAAACCCCACGCTTCTGCCCCCAACGAACAAGAATCAACGCCGCCTCCAGCGTGAAATCGCCGCGCTCCACCCATTGCCACAGCACCTCGGGCGCGATGCACTCGAAGCGCTCCACCTCACCATCCTGATTCACGGGCTCAAGCAAAGCCGGCAGCACACACTCGAACATCTCGATGTGCTCGACCATGTAGCCCTCGGGCACAGGCCGGCGAACCGTCAGCACGCCCATCGGCTGCATCGCAAGCAGCTCGGCCACGCGCAGCCCGGCTTCTTCCCAGGTCTCGCGCAGCAAGGTGCCGGAAGTCGATTCGCCCGCCGACTGCAGCCCGCCCACCATCGTGTCCCACAAGCCCGGGTCGGTGGCCTTGTTCAAGGCACGTTGCTGCACCCACACCGCGCCCTGCACCGAGGTGCCCACCAAGTGCACCGCGAAGCTGGCGATGCCCAGCGGACGTATCACCGCACGCTCGATCACGGCGTACTGCCGGCCCTGCGAATCGGTCACCGGCAGCAATTCGTTGCGCCATCGGCCCGCGAGCTTGTCGGCGCTCAACCAGCGGGCGATCGACTCGAGCGATGCAGACGGCTCGCCGCGCACGGCCCAGCCGTGCGCAACGGATTCAACGGGCAGGCCCTGCGCCTGCATCCGCTGCGCCACGGCGGGCTCCACGGAACCGATGCACGCGGTGCCCTCGGCCAGCCACAGCGGCTGCCTCACCGAGGCGGGCGGCGCGTCGGCTTGCGCCTGAAGTCGCCTCACCCATTCAGGCATGGCGTCACTCACCGGAACAGCAACCGCACCAGCCCGAGGCTCAGCACCGGGAAGAACAGCAGCACGATGACGCGGATGAAGTCGCTGGCCAGGAAGGGCAGCACGCCCTTGTAGGTCTCGCTCATCGGCACGTCTTTCGCGATGCTGTTGACCACGTACACGTTCAGGCCCACCGGCGGCGCGATCAGGCCGATGCCCACCGTCATCAGCACCAGAATGCCGAACCAGATCGCCTTGCTCTCGGGGTCCATGCCCCACAGGTTCAGGCCCATCACGGCCGGGAACAGCACCGGGATCGTCAGCAGGATCATCGACAGCTCGTCCATCACGCAGCCGAGGATCACGTAGAACACCATGATGGCCGCGACGATGGTCAGCGGCGGCACGTGCAACTGGCCGATCCAGACCGCCAGGTTGGCTGGCATCTGGGTCACCGCCAGGGCCGAATTCATCATGTCGGCACCGAGGAAGATCATGAACACCATGGCCGAGGTTTCAGCGCTGCCGAGGAAGCTGCGCTTGATGCCGTCCAGGTTCAGCTCACGCTGCGCCACCCCGGCGATGAAGGTGCCTGCCGCGCCCACCGCCGCGCCTTCGGTGGGCGAAAAGATGCCGCCGTAGATGCCGCCGAACACCACCACGAAAATCACCAGGATCGGCCAGATGCCGAGCAGCGCCTTCCAGCGCTCGGCCCAGGGTACCGGCTGCGAGGGCTGCGCGAATTCGGGCCGCACCCGCGTGTAGATGGCGATCACTACCATGTAGCCGAGCATCGCGAGGATGCCGGGAATGAAGGCCGCGGCGAACAGCTTGGCGATGTTCTGCTCGGTCAGGATCGCGTACACCACCAGCGGCACCGACGGCGGTATCAGGATGCCGAGCGTGCCGCTGGTGGCCAGCACCGCGGTGGAAAGTCGCCCGTGGTAACCGTGCTTCTTCATCTCGGGGTAGGCAACCTGCGTGATCGTCGCGGAGGTGGCCACCGACGACCCGCACACCGCACCGAAGGCCGCCGCCGACATGATGGCCGCCATGCCCAGGCCGCCGCGAATGTGGCCGACGAAGGCGGCCGCCGCCTTGAACAGCGCACGGCTCAGCCCACCCTGGGTGGCGAACTGGCCCATCAGCAGGAACAGCGGAATGACCGACAGGTCGTAGACCGTCATGCGCGCGACGGATGACCCCTTGAGCTGGTTCAGCAGCGCGGAGTCGTTGGTGAGCGCCCAGTAGCCGAGCGCACCGGGAATGAACATGGCGGCGGCGATGGGCACACGCACCGCCATCAGCAGCAGCATGCCGCCGAACATCACCAGGCCGATCGTGGTGGGCGTCATGCCAGGGGTACGGTTTGAGTCTGCGTGATCAGCCGGCCGCGCAGATGCAAACCGACCTGCACCAGCGCGATCAACGCCGTCAACGCCAGGCCAGGGGCCAGTACCGCATACGCCCACCACATCGGCAGGCCCAGGATCATCGAGGTCTCGCCGGCCTCGGCCACGGCGACGGCACCGGTCGCGGTGCGCCAGGCCAGCAGCGCGGTCATCAGCGCCAGCAGCAAGGCACCGAAGGCATCGAGGCGGCGCAGCGTGCGCGCGCCAGCCTTCTGGGTGAAGAAGTCGACGATGATGTTCGAGCCATGAAACTGGCACCACGGCAGGCACAGCGATATGGACAGGCCGATGCCAAACTGGGTCAGTTCCACGTCGCCGGCAATCGGCTTCGAGAGCCACGCACGGCCGACGATGCTGACCACCATCATCAGCGCCACCCCGCAGGCCACGGCACCCCCCAGCAGCGCGAATGCCCAAGCCGCACGTTTCAACCAGCGCACCATGCTGTCCCCCGACGTTCTGTTGTGTGTGAAGCGGGCAAAAATCAGGGGATGCCGACATTCGCCGGCATCCCCCTGAAGCGGCCCTGACTACTTCTTGTACTTGACCAGCAGGCCGCGTGCGTCCTGCAGCATCTGCTTGCCGGGCAGGCCACGCTTGTCCATGTCGGCCACCCATTCGTCGTACAGCGGGGCCGAGGCCTTGACCCAGTTGTCGAGTTCGCTGGCCGGGATCATGTAGAAGGTGTTGCCGCGTTCGGTGGCCGCCTTGCGGCCAGGGGCCTGGCTCTCGTCCCAGATCTTGCCGATCTGCTGAGTCAGCCCTTCGCCGCTGTTGTTGTCGATCACCTTCTTCAAGTCGGGCGAGAGGCTGTCGTACTTCGCCTGGTTCATGCCGAAGATGAACACCGAGCTGTAAAGCGCCGGGCGCGACGGGTCGGTCTCGCTGTGGAACTTGACCATCTCCTGCAGCTTCAGCGAGGGCATCACTTCCCAGGGCAGCAGGAAGCCGTCGATCGTGCCCTTGCTGACCGCATCGGGGATGGATGGCAACGGCATGCCGACCGGCGACGCGCCCAGCGCGGCCAGCAGCTTGTTGGTCTGGCGCGTGGGCGCGCGCATCTTCAGGCCCTTGAAGTCGGCCAGGGTCTTGATCGGTTTTTCACGCGTGTGCACATAGCCCTCATCGTGAATCCACATCGCGATCAGCTTGGTGCCGGCAAACTCCTTGGGCGCGTACTTGTTGTGGAAATCCCAGGCGGCGCGGGCACCGACCTCCGCCGAGTTGGTCATGAAGGGCAGCTCGAACACCTCCATCACCGGGAAGCGGCCGGCTGTGTAGCCAGGCAAGGTGATCACCAGATCGGCCACGCCGTCTTTCACCTGGTCGACCAGCTGCGCCGGCGTGCCGCCCATCGACATGGCGGGGAACAGCTGGCACTTCATCTTGCCGGAGGATTCGGCCGCGATCTTGTCGCACCACGGCTGGATCACGCGCACCGACGCCATCGCAGCCGGGTTCCAGATGTGCTGAAACTTGAGCGTGACCTCCTGGGCCTGAGCCTGGGCCGCAGCGCCTGCGGCGAGGGCGGCCACAACGACGGCGTGACGTGCGAACAACTTCATGGTGTGTCTCCTGAGAACAAAAAAGCCGCGTGTCGGCGCAGGCCGACGGCGGGGTGGCATGAGGTGGGCTGAATGCTAGTACGGTGGCATGGGCTGCCGTGATGGGGGAAGCGAGCAGCCAGCCCGAGCGCAGGTGAGGAAAACCGAGCACATTGAGCTCACAAACGGAAACCCAAGCGCTTCTTGATGCCCTTGCGTTCTTTGCGTTCTTCGCGCCTTGGCGGTGGAAACTTTGTTCTCGCGCGAGCTGCGCGCGGCCCTCTATCCCCAAACTTCCGCCGCCGTCTCCACCACCAGCCGCAGCTTGGCGCGCTGCGCCTCGACCGCGATGTTGTTGCCGTGCACCGTGCTCGAAAAGCCGCACTGCGGGCTCAGCGCCAGCTGGTCCAGCGGCGCGTACTGCGCGGCTTCGTCGATGCGGCGCTTCAGGTCGTCCTTGTTCTCCAGTTGCCCGAGCTTGGTGGTCACCAGCCCGAGCACCACCGTCTTGCCCTTCGGCAAGAAGCGCAGCGGCTTGAAGTCGCCCGAGCGCGCGTCGTCGTACTCCAGAAAATAACCGTCGACATTCATCTCCGACAGCAGCGCCTG
>JANNEI010000496.1:0-2145 GCA_031378565.1 Burkholderiales bacterium | reverse complement strand
GTCGATACCCGCTCGCCACACCCATCCGGTGCCGTCCAGCGTGGCCGAATATCGCAGTGAGGTGTCAAGCCTGGCGTGGCCGGGAATGCGCACGCTGTTGTCTGCCAGCACCATGCGGTTTCCCTCGGCCAGCAGGTTGGCCGCCACCGACAGGCCATGCACGCTGGGCACGTCGTAGCTGCCTTGCAGCTTGAGGGTGGTGAGGGGGACGTTGGTCGGGCGGTTGCCGTTGAGTGACGTGTTCACACTGCCTTCGCGGCGCGCCAGCAACCACTGCAGCCCGCCTTGCAGGTTCCACGGCCCTTGCCGCCACGCGGCCGTGCCTTCGACACCCCGATGCCGCGCGCTGCCATCGGCCTGGCGCGTGCAGGTGTCGCCCGGCGTGTCGCTTGCGCAATCGCTGCCCACGTCGCCCCACACCGGCCGGTTGATGTCGAACCAGGCCAGACTCCAGCCCATGTCCTTCGTGCCGCCTTTCAAGCCGAGTTCGACCTGGCGGCTGTTCAGCGCGGGCAGGGCGACGCCTGCGTTGGTGTAGCGGGCACGGTTCGGTGCGACTTCGCTCTCGATGCCACGGCCCCAACTGGCGTAGGCCAGGGTGTCGGTGTCGACGGCATAGCTGGCAGCCAGCCACGGGGTGTTGAAGCTCTGGTCGTAGGACGTCGCGCGTGAGCCGTCGGTGCGCACGCTTTCTCGGTGCAATTGCGTGTGGCGCAAACCCAGCCACACGGTGAGGCGCTCCGTCAGCTTGACGGCGTCGCGCGCGAAGAACTCGGTCGATCGTTCGTCGCGGTCGGTGTTCTCATCCGTCAGTGTCGGGTCGGGCGCGGTGAACGCCGTGCCCAGCACATTGCCGCTGCCCACGTAGTTGAAGGCCTGCATCTGAAAGCGGTTGCGCACCTGGCTGCGCAACACGCCCACTGACGCTGAGTGCACCAAGCCACTGGTCTGGAACGCGCCGTGCGCAACCAGTTCCAGCACGTCGGTGCGACGCCGCTCGTTCTCGCTGCGGAAGTCGTACAGGTCGTAGCTGCCGTCGGTGCAATAGCGGTCGTAGTTGTTCTCGGCGCTGCAGCCGTAGGGGAAGGCGACGCGGTCTTGCGACCTCAATTGCTGGGTGGCTGCGTGCGCCGTCCAGCGCCAGCCCGCAACCAGGCTCTGGCTGAACCGCACCGATGCGGTGTTGCCGTCCAGCACCACCGGCAGCGACCAGGCCTGGTTGTTCAGGTTGATGCGTGGATCGCCCGGCGCAGGCAGGTTGGCACCGAGCAGGCTGAAGCCCGGCACGCTGGGCTGGCTGCGGTGGCTGGTCTCGATCTCGGCTTCAAGCAGGGTGTCGGCCGCAAGCCGCCAGTCAGCGGCCAGCGCCAACAGGTGGCGCTCGCCCTTGGCGTTGCGCACTTGTGGATCGAGGTGCTCTGCCGCGGCGTTCAAGCGCACACCGAAGGCGTTGGCGACGCCGAAGCGTTGGCCGATGTCCACCGCGCCCAGCACCGATCCCGCCTGTCGCCAGCCCAATTGCACGCTGCGCAGTGGGTCGTCGGTCGGCCGCTTGACGACGAAGTTCACCAGCCCTCCCGGGGCGCTGGTGCCGGCCTGCAGACCGCTGGTGCCTTTCAGCAATTCGATGCGCTCCTTGTTGTCCAGCGCAATCGAGGTCTCGGCATTGATGGGCAGGCCGTCACGGCGGTAGTTGAAGCGGTTGTCGATCACGAAACCGCGCAGCGTCAGGTAGTCCCAATAGCCCTCGGTGTTGTACGCATCGCTCGCCGCCGGGTCGAGCCGGACGACATCGGCCAGCCGTTGAATGCCGCGGTCGCGCATCTGCTCGGTGGTGATCACGCTGGCCTGGAAAGGCGCCTGCGACAGCGGCACATCGCCCCAGCCGCCGATGCTTGCCACAGGCAGGGACTTGCCGGTGACGATGACGGGGGCCAGCGTGGTGGTCTGGGCTGATGCAGACGCGGCAAGCAGCCATGCAGCAGCCGCCACCGGTGTGCGGACGGAGGGTCGATGCATTGAAGAAAGGGATCGTGTGTTTGCCATCGTGTTGTCCATAGGAGCGATGGCAGGTCGGCGGGCCGGCACCCACAGAACGTGGGTCTTCGGCATGCTTCCCTGCGCGAGGATTACCTCAATCAGGTT
>JANNEI010000479.1:0-4834 GCA_031378565.1 Burkholderiales bacterium | reverse complement strand
CACCGCCTCTTCCTCGAAGTAGCCGACCACGCGGTGCGCGGTGCGCCGCGACACGAGGTACAGCAGCGCAAAGCCGACGAAGAACGCCCACTGCGTGATCAGCACCAGCGCGCGCTCGAAGGCGGTTGGCCGGGCCAGTTCGACGAAGGTCATCAAATGCATGCGCTCGTTCTCCGCCTCTTCCAGCAGGGTGCGAATCCAGCCGTCGTCGTCGACCATCCGGCGCAGGCTGTTCAGGTGCGTCAGCATGCCGCCCACCATGCCGGGCACGGCCGCCACCGTTTCCAGCACGATCGCGCGGTGACCGTAGCGGCTGGCGAACAGGTTGTCGGCGATCAGCCTCAACACGCGCGTGAAGCCCATAGCGAAGCGGTCTGACAGCCCGCGCGGCTCGTGGTGCGCCGGCGGGTCGGATGGCGGCGCAGCAGCCGGGTGGATGGCCATCGACGCCATGGGTCAGGCGGCCATCGGGATCGGGTTTGCTGAATTCGGCAGCAGGCGCTCGTATTCGCGCTTGGCGGCGGCGTAGCACTCGCAGCTGCGCTGCTCCAGGTGGTTGCGGTCCAGCACCGAGATGTGGCCGCGGCTGTAGCGGATCGCGCCGGCCTGTTGCAGCTTCATGGCGGCGGCCGTCACGCCTTCGCGGCGCACGCCCAGCAGGCCGGCCAGTTGCTCCTGCGTCATGGCCAGTTCGTCGGAAGGCAAACGGTCCAGTCCCATCAACAGACGGCGGCTGAGCTGCTGGTCGATCGCGTGGTAGCGGTTGCACACCGCGGTGTGCGATATCTGGACGATCAGCGCCTGCGTGTAGCGCAGCAGCAAATGCAACATCGGCCCGCCACGCAAGACCTCGCTCTTGATGATGTGCGACGGGAGCCGGTAGCCGTGGCCGGCGCTTTGCACCACCGCCTGGCCGGGCGTGGCATTGCCGCCCATGAACAGCGAAAAGCCCACCACGCCGTCGTTGCCGACCACCCCGATTTCGGCCGAAGAGCCGTCGGTGGTGCGGTACAACAGTGAAACGATGGCCGTCGTCGGAAAGTAGACACTGGCCGGCTCGGTGCCCGACACACACAGCATCTGGCCCAACCGCAGGTCGGCCCGCTGCAGGTGCGGCTGCAGGCGCTCCCAGTCGGCGTCGGGCAGCGCAGCCAGCAACTGGTTGCGGCGTGCGTCCAAAGCGGAGCGGGGCACTTCCTTCATGGGACTCTCGTTGCATGGTTCATGAAACGATGATCCGGGGGTGGCGGTGCGCCCGGTATCGGCGGCGAGGCGTTCCGGGTGTGGGTTCGCTCCTACAACGCGGTGCTGCCAGCCGCGTTGAGTGCGCTGCCGTACAGACTTCAACACTGGAACAGCGTAGGTTGAGCCCCAAAGCAGGCGCGTACGACGCCCGTCTTGCCGGCAACCCGCAGTTTCGAGACACGTCACCCCATGCATTTGACCGACAAGCACCTCATTGCCGCCTACCTGGCGCACCGGGGCGGACTGGATTCGACGCGCATCGCGAGCGACATCGTCGCCATCTGCTCAGAGATCGATGCAGCACTTTCACCCATCATTGGCCAGCGCGGTGTGGCGGCGCTGTTCAAGCGCAGCGTGCACGTCGCCAGCCTGAGCCACGGCTGGCTGACGCCTGTCCACGCCGGTGCCGCCACAAACAACGACTCGGCTGGACTCGCGGTGTCGGTCGGGCAGCAAACCCCTGCCGAAGCCGCTGCCGTCGGCGGGCTCTTTTTGCAAACTTTTTACGAACTGTTGACAACGCTGATCGGCCCTTCACTCACCGAACGCCTGCTCCGCTCGGTGTGGGCAAATTTCCTGAGCGGCACACCGGAGCGGGACACATCACCATGACCACGAAAGTCAAAATCAACCGCATGGCTACCGGTGTGCCCGGGCTCGACGAGGTACTGGGCGGCGGCTTGCCCGAGTTTTCGTTCAACCTGATCGCCGGCCAACCGGGCAGCGGCAAGACCACGCTGGCGCACCAGATCATGTTCGCGCTGGCAACCCCCGAACGCTCGGCGCTGTACTTCACGGTGCTGGGCGAGCCGCCGCTGAAGATGCTGCGCTACCAGCAGCAGTTCGATTTTTTCGACACCGAATCCGTTGACCATTCGGTCCGCTTCGTCAACCTGTCGGAAGTCGCGATGACGGGCAACCTCGACCGCGTGCTCAAGCGCATCGTCGACGAAGTGACGCAGTACAGCCCGGCGTTGGTGTTCGTGGATTCCTTCCGCTCGGTGGCATTTGCCAGCGCCACGGAGGGCGGGTCGAGCAACCAGTTGCAGCAGTTCGTGCAGCAACTCGGCATGCTGATGACGAGTTGGCAGGCCACCACCTTCTTGCTGGGCGAATACTTCGACGAGACCGACGCGAACCCGGTGTTCACCGTGGCCGACGGGCTGATCTGGCTGCGGCAGAGCGTGCAGCGCAACTCGATGGTGCGCAAGATGGAGATCCTGAAAATGCGCGGCCAGCCGACGCTGCCGGGCTTGCACACATTCCGCATCTCGACCCGCGGGTTGTCGGTGTTTGCGCCGGTCAGCGTGACCGAGCCGGCTGCCTCCGTCAGCCTTGCGGGCAGCACCGGCGAGCGTGTCTTGATGGGGATTGCGCCGCTGGACGCGATGCTGGGCGGTGGCCTGCCGCGCGGCTACTCGTTGCTGGTGGCCGGGCCGTCGGGGTCGGGCAAGAGCATCCTGGCCGCCTCGTTCCTGGCCGAGGGCGCGCGCTGCGGCGAGACCGGCGTGATCGCCGCCTTCGAGCAGCGGCCCGACTCGTTGCGCAACCGCCAGGTCGCCGAACTGATCGAGAGTGGGCGCGTCGGCCTGGTGGACAGCCTGGCACCCGATCTGTCGATTGACGAGATCGTGAACCTCTTGCTGGGTGAAATCGGCCGGCTCGGCGCAACCCGCGTCGTCATCGATTCGCTGTCGGGCTTCGAGCTCAGGCTGGCGCCGACTTTCCGTGAAGACTTTCGGGAATCGCTGTCGCGCCTGGTGGTCGCGTTGACGGCGGCAGACGTCACCGTGCTGATGACGTCCGAACTGGAAGACCGCTACACCGACCTGCGTTTCAGCCCTTACGGCACGGCCTTCATGACCGACGCAATCATCGTGCAGCGCTACATCGAGATCGACAGCCGGCTGCGCCGCATGATGGCCGTCGTCAAGGTGCGCGCGAGTGCGCACTCCGACGAACTGAGGGAGTTCCACATCGACGCCGACGGCATCCACATGGGCGACACCCTGGCCGACCAGGACGGTTTGCTGGGCGGCAGGCCGACCCGCAAAGGCCCCGAGCCCGGCGGAGCCCCGCTGTCCCGGCCGGCGCTGCCAGGCGTGCCAGCATGAGCGACAACCCGCCGCTTCGTGACCCTGCCCTGGCCCAGGCCGAGCGGGAGCTGGCTCAGACGCGCGCGCAGGTGGACGCCATGCGCGCTGTGCTGGCCGGCCTGCTGCAAGACGTGATGCAGGCCGAGGTGGCGCTCGGCAGAAACCAGGCCATCCAGCTGGTCGAAGCCAACGAGCAACTGGTGGTGGCGGCGCTGGCTGCGCAGACAGAAGCCGACACCGCCGCCACCGCCCTGGACGATGCCACGCGCACCGCCCGCCTCGACCCGCTGACCGATCTGCCGAACCGCCTGCTGCTGCTCGACCGGCTGACCCACGCGATGGCCACCGCCAAACGAAACGGCACGCGCTCGGCCTTGCTGTTCATCGACATCGACCGCTTCAAGGAGATCAACGACACGCTGGGCCACGCGGTGGGCGACCAGGTGCTCAGGCGAACGGCGCAGTGCCTGAGCGCCTGCGTGCGCGCGGCCGATTCGGTCAGCCGTCACGGCGGCGACGAGTTCTTGATTCTGCTGGCCGAGGTGTCGCAAGCGGCGGACGCCGCCGTGGTGGCGGAAAAGGTGATTGCCGCGCTGGCCGTGCCGCACCGGTTCGGCGAGCACGAACTGCGGCTGAAGGCCAGCATCGGCATCAGCATCTACCCCGACGATGCAGACGAGGCCGGCGCGCTGATCGAGCGCGCCGACGCCGCGATGTACGTGGCCAAGCGCCACGGACTGGGCGGCTTCGAGTTCCACGGTGAAAACCCGCCCGGCGACCGGCGCTTGCAGATTCCGACGCTCGAATCGCAAGAGCGTACGACCCGCGACGGGCTCACGCTGGCCACCTACGAGCGCCGACAGGCCCTGATGCAGGAGGCGAACGAACAGCTGGTGGTGGCCGCGCTGAGTGCGCAGGACCTGCACGCCTCAGCGCAGTCGGCGCAGCGTCGGCAAGCGGTCTTTCTGGCCGGCGTGGCCACCGAGTTGCGCAACCCGCTGGCCCCGATTCGGGCGGCCACCGCCATGCTGGGCCGGCTGCGCACCGACGAGCCGCTGCTGCCGCGCGCGCAGGCCATCATCGAGCGGCAGGTCGGCAAGATGTGGCGGCTGGTGGACGACATTCTGGAAGTCACCCGCGGCCGCGCCGACAACGTGACGCGGCCGCTGCAGGCTGTGGACGTGACGGGCTTGATCGACGATGCGGTCGAGGCGGGCCGCGTCGAGATGGATCACCGCGGGCAGGTCTTCGATGTCGAAATGGCGGCCGGGCCGATCACCGTCAGCGCCGACCCGCGGCGGCTGGAGCTGGCCGTGACCAATCTGCTCGCCAACGCGTCGCAGTGCACGCCGGACGGTGGTCACATTGCGCTGACGGCACTGTGCGATGGCAACTCGGTGGTGATCACCGTGACCGACACCGGCAGCGGCATCGACGCCGAAACGGTGCCGAGCGTGTTCGATGCGCTGGGGCAGGACAGCCATGCCCTCGGC
>JANNEI010000474.1:0-1977 GCA_031378565.1 Burkholderiales bacterium | reverse complement strand
TAGCGCTGGCTCCACTGCATTGCGCGGGCATAGTTGCCGGCACGGTAGCTGCCGCCCGCCAGCGACTCGATCATCCGCAACTTGTCGGTGGCGTTCAGCTTGGGGTTGCCGCTGATGGCGTCGAACGCCTTGCCGGCAGTGTCGACGTCACCGGCCCCCGCGGCGGCGGCGATGCGCATGCGTTCTATCAGGTAGCTCTCTTGCGCGCTCTTGCCACCCACCGCATCGGCATCGCGGACCTTCAACAGCGCGTCCTTGAACTTCTGGGCCTTGATCAGTTCCTGAGCTGCCTGCAAGGGCTTGCCGACTTCAGGCCGCAGGCTGTCCTGAGCCTGGGCACCGATGGGGGCGACGCTCAACAAGAACGTCAGCGCAGCGGCGGTGATCGTGGCGGCGACTGTGCGTTGCAACTTCGGTTTCACGCTGCTCATTTGACGAACTGTTCGTTGCCCACGATGCCCAGCTTTGTGATGCCGAGGCGCTGGGCGCTGGCCATCACGGCAGCCACCGACTTGTACTCGACCAGCTTGTTCGGGCGCAGGTGAACTTCGGGCTGGTCGGGCTGCGCCGCCGCCTGGCTGAGCTTGACTTCAAGCGTGTTCCGGTCGGCCAGTGCCTCGCCGTTCCACAGCACGGTACCGTCGAAGTCCACGTCGATGGTGACGACCACCGGCTCCTTGGTCGGTGGCGGCGGGTTTCCCGCTGGCATGTTGAGGTTGACCGAGTGCAGCTGCACCGGGATCGTGATGATGAGCATGATGATCAGCACCAGCATCACGTCGATGAGCGGCGTGGTGTTCATGTCGATCATCACTTCGGGCTCGCTGCCGCTGCCCGATCCGACGTTCATTCCCATGCGTGTGTCCTCAGCCCTTGGCGGGCGGTTCGGTGACGAAGCTGATCTTCAGGATGCCAGCCCGCTGGCAGGCGAAGACGACTCGGCCGATGGATTCGTAGCGGCTTTTCTCGTCGCCGCGAATGTGAACTTCGGGCTGCGGGTTGAGCACGCCAATCTTCTTGAGCCTGCCCACAAGCGCCTCGTTGTCGGGCACCAGCTTGGCGTTCCAGAACACGTCACCGTCCTTGTTGACTGAGATGTCGATGTTCTCGGGCTTGGTCTGGCGGGCGATGTTGGTCTCCTTCGGGAGACTCATCGGCACCGTCTGGGTGACCACCGGAATCGTGATGAGGAAGATGATCAGCAGCACCAGCATCACGTCAACCAGGGGCGTGGTGTTGATGCTGGCGTTGATCTCGTCTTCGCCGCTGTCGCTGCCGACGTTGAAGGCCATGGGATGTCCTGTGTTCCGGTGCCGTCAGGTCAGCGAACGCTCTTGGCACCCATCAGTATGCCGTGCAGGTCGGCACCGAAGCCGCGCACGCTTTCCATGGTGATCTTGTTGCGGCGCACGAGCCAGTTGTAGCCCAGCACGGCAGGTACCGCCACCGCCAGGCCGATGGCCGTCATGATGAGCGCTTCACCCACCGGGCCGGCAACCTTGTCGATCGACGCCTGGCCGGCGATGCCGATGGCGGTCAGGGCGTGGTAGATACCCCAGACCGTACCGAACAGGCCGACGAACGGGGCGGTGGAGCCAACGGTGGCCAGGAATGCCAAGCCGTCTTGCAGGCGGCTTTGCACATCGGCCACGCTGCGCTCCACACCCATCGTGACCCAGGTGTTGTGGTCGATGTTCTTTGTCAGATCACCTTCGTGGTGCTCGCTGGCCTGGATGCCGCTTTCGGCGATGAAGCGGAACGCGCTGCCCTTCTTGAGCTTGCTCGAACCCTCAGTCAGGTTGGCTGCCTTGAAGAAGTTCTTGCGGGCCGCCTTGGCTTCAGACGCAATCTTGAAGCTCTCGTAGAGCTTGGTGATGAGGATGTACCAGCTGCCCATGCTCATGATCACCAAGATGATCAGCGTACCGCGGGATACGAAGTCGCCTTGCGCCCACAAGGCACCCAGGCCGTATGGGT
>JANNEI010000465.1:0-3069 GCA_031378565.1 Burkholderiales bacterium | reverse complement strand
CCTTACAGCGTTAACATGTAAGGCGACGCCAAGCAGAAAGGACGCTCGCGATGTACGCCACGCTGACCAGCAAGGGGCAGATCACCCTGCCCAAGGAAATCCGCGATCGCCTGCAGCTCGACGCCGGGGCGATGCTGGACTTCCAGGTGTTGCCGGACAACACCCTGACGGCGCGGGCGGTGAAGCCCGACGCGCGCAGCGTTCGCGGCATCCTCAAGTCGCCGCACGCACGCGCCTTGACGGTCAAGCAGATGGACGAAGGCGTGGCTGCCGAGTTGCGGGCGAAGCACACCCCTGCAACGCGTGGGCGGCTGCGAGGCTGAACGCGTTCGATGATCGGCATCGACACCAATGTCCTCTTGCGCCTGTGGCTGAACGATGCGCCTGCGCAGAACAGCCGCATCGACGCGCTGCTGGACGCCCACGGCGGCACGCCAGAGTCGATGCTGTTGACCGACGTGGTGTTGGCCGAAGCCGTGTGGACCTTGCGTTCTGCGTACGGCCAGGACAAAGCGGCGCAGTTGACGGCGCTGCGCAGCGTGCTCGGCGAGATCGCCTTCGCCTTCGAGGACCGCAACACGGTGGCGCGCGCGGTCACGCTGTTCGAGGAAAGCGCCTGCG
Source organism: Burkholderiales bacterium (assembly GCA_031378565.1). Taxonomy (GTDB): domain Bacteria; phylum Pseudomonadota; class Gammaproteobacteria; order Burkholderiales; family Burkholderiaceae_C; genus JANYJJ01. Next base: position 2,448 of record JANNEI010000465.1, on the reverse strand, counting down.
GTTTTTCCGACTGCCTGGTGGCCGCCAAACACGCGCAGCACGGCTGCGAGTTCACCGCCACCTTCGACCGCGCGATGCGCAAACTGCCCAACATCAGAATTCTCTGAACCCGAGTTGCCAATGACCGCCTACCTGATCCGCCGCCTGTGGCAAATGATCCCGACGCTGATCGGCGTGGTGCTGCTGGTGTTCTTTCTGTTCAAGTACTTTGGCGGCGACCCGGCCGAAATACTGGGCGGTCTGAGCGCCAACGCGCAGCAGATCGACGCCATCCGCGAGCAGCTCGGGCTCAACAAGAGCACCTGGGAGCAGCTCTACATCTTCTTCAAGCAGATCGTCACCTTCGATTGGGGCAAGAGCTGGGCCACCAATGAATCCGTGGCCAGCCTGTTCGCCAGCCGGCTGCCGGCCACGCTGACGGTGATGGTGCCGATCCTGCTGCTAGACGTGCTGCTGGCGATTCCGTTCGCGCTGGCCGTCGCCTATGTGCGCGGCTCGCTGACCGACCGCGCGATCATGGTGGTCAGCACGGTGGCGTTGTCGATCTCGTTCCTGGTCTACGTGATCGTCGGCCAGTACCTGTTCGCCTTCCGCCTGGGCTGGTTCCCGGTGCAGGGCTGGAGCGACAGCTTCCTGACCAACCTCGCGGTCTATTCGCCGCTGCCGGTGCTGCTGGCGGTGATGGTGGGGCTGGCGCCGCAGATGCGGCTGTACCGCAGCTTCTTCCTCGACGAGATCGGCCAGGATTACGTGCGCACCGCGCGCGCCAAGGGCATGACGGAGCGCACCGTCCTGCTCAGGCACGTGCTGCGCAACGCGATGATTCCCATCCTGACCAACGTGGCGGTGGCGGTGCCGGGCATCTTCGTCGGCTCGTTCCTGATCGAGGTCTTCTTCTCCATTCCCGGCCTGGGCCGCGAGGTGCTGCTGGCGGTCAACCGCAGCGACTACCCGGTGATCCAGGCGGTGACGATCTACATCGCCGTGATCACGATGACGGTGAACCTGCTGACAGACGTTCTGTACAAGCTGGCCGATCCAAGGGTGGTGTTGAAATGAGCGCGGTGCTGAGTGCGCCGGTGCCAGCCGTGAAGGCCACCCGTTCCAGCGGGGTCTGGGGTTCCGCGTGGACGCGCTTCAAGACCGACAAGGTCGGCCTGGTGTCGCTGGTCATCGTGGCCGCCTTCCTGCTGCTGGTGATCGCCGCCAGCCTCGGCCTGGTGGCGCAGAACTGGCAGCGCGAAATCGGCCTGCCCGACGCGCCGCCGACCTTCATGGGGCCGGCCGCCAAGGTCGCCAGCACCGCCATCGCGGTGCCCACCGGGCCGAACGTGGACATTTCGGCGGTCGACCCGCTGGCGCCGCGCTACAAGGAGTGGGACGCCGGTGTCGCCAAGTACAAGACGGCCGACACCGTGCGCAGCGAGACCCTGCCCTTCGGCGCCGACCGGCTCGGCCGCGATGTGCTGACCAAGGCAGTGAAGGGCGCGCAGATTTCCATCCTGGTCGGCCTGCTGGCGGCCGTGGTGGCCACGCTGATCGGCACCGTGCTGGGGGCCTTCGGCGGCTTCTTCGGCGGCAAGCTGGGCGACCTGCTGGAGTGGGTCTACAACGTGTTCACCTCGATCCCCGGCATCCTGCTGATCTTCACGTTCGCCGCGGTGCTGAACCGCGCCGACTCGATCATTCCGAAAGGCATCTGGAGCATCGTGATCATCCTCGGGCTGACCGGCTGGACCGGCATCTACCGGCTGGTGCGGGCCGAGTTCATCAAGCATGCGGTGCGCGAATACGTGCGCTCGGCCGAGGCCATTGGTGCCAGCACGTTCTCGCGCATGTTCAGGCACATCCTGCCGAACGTGAGCCACGTGGCGCTGGTGCAGTTGTCGATCCACGTGGTCAGTTTCATCAAGGCCGAAGTGATCCTGAGCTACCTCGGGCTGGGTGTGGCGGTGGACCAGGTGAGCTGGGGCACGATGCTGTCGGAAGCGCAGAGCGAGCTGATCCTCGGGCACTGGTGGCAACTGGCCGCGGCGACGCTGTTCATGGCGGTGTTCGTGACCGCGTTCTCGCTGTTCACCGACGCGCTGCGCGATGCGCTGGACCCGAAGTTGAGGGGCTTGGAATGAGCGTGCTGTTGAGCATCAAGGATTTGCGCGTCGCGTTTCGGCTTGGAAAGATCGACGGCATCGTTCAGCGCGTGCAGGCCGTCGGCCGCAGTGACGACGAACACGACGTCGGCGTCAGCTTCGACGTGCCCGAGAACACCACCGTCGCACTCGTCGGCGAGTCGGGTTCGGGCAAAAGCGTCACCGCGATGTCGATCCTCAACCTGCTGCCGAACAACGCCGAGCGCCAAGGCAGCATCCACTTCCAGGGCCGCGACCTGCTGGCCGCCACGCTGCCCGAACTGCAGGCGCTGCGCGGGCGCGAGATCGCCTGCGTGTT
>JANNEI010000458.1:0-10239 GCA_031378565.1 Burkholderiales bacterium | reverse complement strand
GATGCCCACGGCATCGGACTGGATCGCCAACCTCGGCATCGGGCTGCACTTCGTGATGGGAACGGTGCTGGTGCTGGCGTGGCCCATCCTGCTGTCGGCCCGCGTCCGCACCCGGCACCGCAAGGTGCATCGCTGGACGGGGCGGATCTATGTCGCTGCAGGCTTTCTGGCCGGTGCCGGCGGCATGTCGTACATCGTCACCCACGGCACGTTCAGCCGGGCCGCGGCGATCGCTTTCAGTCTCTGGGGTGCGGTGATGATGCTCAGCTCGGTGATGGCGTATGTCCATGCACGCGCCCGGAGATTCGACCGGCATCGCGCGTGGGCCATCCGCCTGTTCGCGATGGTGCTGGGTTCATGGCTGTTCGACATCGAGACTCAGGCATGGACTGACTGGGCCGGCGGCATCGGCATGAACGCAGACGGCGCCAGCGGGCCGTTCGACCTGGCCTTGCTCGTCTTGTTCTTCGTTCCCAACCTGCTGGTTGCCGAGGTCTTCATCCGCAACACGCACAGGCGGCTCGTCCTGCCTGGCCGTCTGAAGTGGCCAGCCGTGGTCGCGCTCGGCGCCGTGGGTCTGGTCTTCGCGCATGCGATCGTCATGGCCAGCGCCACTCACACGGGGAAATTTGGGAAGCACCTCCTGCCGATAATGGGCGCATAGCCACTGGCAAGCCGGCCTTTGCCTCAACATTGGAAGATGTCTTTACGGCGACGAACGCGATCCTGCGAAGGTCACTGATGGGTCGACTCGCGCCGCCGACGACCTGAGGGATCGGTGCTTCGATCTGCGGCTACCGCAATCGTCAGCTGCCTGGCGCTGCCAGCCACCAACAGTCTCGGCCAGCGGCCGCCCTTCGCGCTCGACAGCTATGTCGCAATGCACTGCCCGACGGGAGCGCTGCGCGTTCCCTTGTCAGTTGGCGAGGTCGCGCGCACCCGCAGCGTCGAATGGATGACCCACAGCCGTGCTGCCACCGTTCGGGCCAACGCCCTCGCGTGCCCGCCGCCGGCCACCCCACGCATCTCTGCCATGCGCGCAACGAGACCATGTCGTCAGGGGCGTGGTGCGCCGGCGCTAGAGTGTCGGCACGCCCAACAGTACGGCAGCTTCAACGAAGGAACATCCCCCATGCTCAAGCTCTACGGCTTTTCAAAGGTGAACGCTGGTGCGCGCGGCCACACGCGCGATCTGCGTGTGCTGTGGGCGCTCGAAGAGATGCAACTGCCGTTCGAGCTGGCCGGCATGGACCACCCCGCACACGACCTGAATACCGAAGCCTATCGCCGGCTCAGCCCGTTCGAACAGATCCCGTCGATCGACGACGATGGTTTGGTGCTGTCCGAATCCGCCGCCATCCTTGTCTACCTGGCGAAGAAGTCCGGCCGCCTGATGCCCGGCGACCGCGCCGGCGAGGCGCAGGTGATGCGCTGGTGCTTCGCCGCGATGAACTCGGTCGAGCTGCCGCTGATGAGCCTGATGGTGCTCGACTGGACGGCGGATGGTGGCTGCGGCAAGCACCGCGAGTTCCTGGTCGGCTGGGCGAATCGGGTGCTGACGAACCTGGAGCGCTGGTTCGCCGACCGCGAATTCGTCGCGACAAAAGATTTCACCGTCGCGGACATCCTGATGGCGCACGTGCTCACGTCGGGCATCAAGGACGAGGGATTGATCGCGCCGTATCCGGGACTCGCGTCGTATCGGGATCGGTGCCTGGCCCGGCCCGCGTGGAAGCGGACCATCGACGCGTATTGCGCGCGGGTCGAGGCGGGATAGATCGGCGGGGTCCTGAGCACGGTGCGGCCACAAGGATGGGCGAATGGCTGCCGCAAAGCAGATCCAGCCACCGCCGGAAAGTCCGACAGGCCTTGTTCCCGCCGATCAACAGCGCACCCCGGCTGGCATTTCACTCCACCGTCACGCTCTTCGCCAGGTTGCGCGGCTTGTCCACATCCGTCCCCCGCGCACAGGCCGTGTGATACGCCAGCAACTGCAGCGGCACCACATGCAGGATGGGCGACAGCGCGCCGTAGTGTTCGGGCATCCGGATCACGTGCAGGCCTTCACCGGACTCGATCCGCGTGTCGGCGTCGGCGAACACGAACAGCTCGCCGCCGCGGGCCCGCACTTCGTGCAGGTTGCTCTTGAGCTTTTCGAGCAGCGCGTCGTTCGGCGCAATCGTCACCACCGGCATCGCCGATGTCACCAGGGCCAGCGGGCCGTGCTTCAGTTCGCCGGCGGGGTAGGCCTCGGCGTGGATGTAGCTGATCTCCTTCAGCTTCAGCGCGCCTTCCAGGGCAATCGGGTAGTGCAGGCCGCGGCCGAGAAACAGCGCGTTTTCCTTGCGCGCGAATTCTTCTGACCAGGCGATCACCTGCGGCTCCAGCGCCAGCACGGCCTGCACCGCGACGGGCAGGTGACGTAGCGCTTTCAGGTGAATTTCTTCCTGCTCGGCCGTCAGGTGGCCGCGCACTTGCGCCAGCGCCAACGTCAGCAAGAACAGGCCCACCAGCTGGGTCGAGAAGGCCTTGGTCGAGGCCACGCCGATCTCGATGCCGGCCCGCGTGATGTAGGCCATCTCGCATTCGCGCACCATCGCGCTGGTGGCTACGTTGCACACCGTCAGCGTGTGCTTCATGCCGAGCGAGCGCGCGTGCTTCAGCGCGGCCAGGGTGTCGGCCGTCTCGCCGCTTTGCGTGATGGTGACGACCAGGGTGCGCGGGTTGGGCACGCTGTCGCGGTAGCGGTACTCGCTGGCGATCTCGACGCTGGTGGGAATCCTGGCGATGCTCTCCAGCCAGTACTTCGCGGTCGAGCCGCTGTAGTAGCTGGTGCCGCAGGCCAGGATGAGGACCGAGTCCACTTCCTTGAAGACGCTGTAAGCCCCGTCACCGAACAGCTCGGGAGAAATGCCGTGCACCGCATCCAGTGTGTCGGCGATGGCGCGTGGCTGCTCGAAGATTTCCTTCTGCATGTAGTGGCGGTACGGGCCCAGCTCGGCCGCGCCGGTGTGCGCTTGCACGGTGCGCACTTCACGTTGCGCCGCCGCGTAAGTGCCTTCTGCCGTGCGCGCGGTGATCCACACCTTGCCCAGTTGCAGGTCCACCACGTCGCCCTCTTCCAGGTAGACGATCTGGTCGGTGACACCCGCCAGCGCCATTGCGTCGGACGCCAAAAAGTGGTCGCCCGCACGCTCGCCGGTGCCCACGCCCAGCACCAGCGGCGAGCCCTCTCGCGCGCCGATCACGCGGTGCGGCTCATCGCGGCAGAACACCGCAATCGCGTAGGCACCACGCAGCTGCAGCGTGGCGCGCTGCACGGCGTCGAGCAGGTCGCCGCTGTAGAGGTGATCGACCAGGTGCGCGATGACCTCGGTGTCGGTCTGGCTGGTGAAGACGTAGCCCTTGGCTCGCAACTCGGCACGCAGTTCGTCGTGGTTTTCGATGATGCCGTTGTGCACCAGGGCGATGCGCCCGACGCCGGTCGACGCCGCATTCGGGCCGCTGGAGAAGTGTGGATGCGCGTTATGAACCGCCGGCGCGCCGTGGGTGGCCCAGCGCGTGTGGGCAATGCCGGTGCCACCCATCACGCCTTCAGCGGCGACGTTGGCTTCGAGTTCGGCGACCCGCGCGGTGCTGCGAGCGCGCTTGAGTTCACCGCCCAGGTGAACGGCCACACCGCAAGAGTCGTAACCCCGGTATTCGAGCCGCTTCAGTCCCTCGATCAGGATGGGAACGATGTTGCGGGTGCTGACGGCGCCGACGATGCCACACATGATTTGAACTCCCTGGGTCTCGGATGAGTGAGGCTGAATGGTAGGGAAGTGGTCGTGGCTGATGGTTGCAAAAATTTTAAATCCATGAAATATTGAATCGACAACGCCGATGGATGACTCAATACTTCACGAATTCTCCTTCTATGCAATCAAAGTTCGACATTGACTCGCTGGATGCCACCGATCTGCGCTTGCTGGACATCCTGCAGCGCGATGCGTCGCTGTCCAACCAGGCTTTGGCCGCGGCGGCGCACACCTCGGCCGCAACCTGCTTGAGGCGTGTCAAGCGGCTCGTCGATGCGGGTGTGATCGCGCGCCGGGTGGCGCTGCTGTCGCCGCAGCACCTGCAGTCCGGGCTCACTGCGCTGGTCGAGGTCACGCTGGACCGGCAGGGTGCCGAGCATCTGGCGGCGTTCGAGGCGCGCGCGGTGGCAGAGCGGTCGGTGCAGCAGTGCTACCGCGTCTCGCCCGGCCCCGACCTGATGCTGGTGCTGCAGGTGATCGACATGGCCGCATACCACAGCTTGGTACAGCGGCTCTTCACGCAAGACGCCAACGTGCGCAACGTGAAGGCGTTTTTCAGCGTGCACCGGGCGAAGTTCGAGACGGCGGTGCCCTTGCCTTCAGCTGGCTGAGCCCATGAAAAAGCGGCCCTAAGGCCGCTTTTGTTGGATAGCTCGGCGTGCTGAGGATCAGGCCTTGACGGCTTGCTTGCGGCGCGCCACAAAGCCCACCGCGGTCAAGCCGATCAACATCAGGGCATAAGTTTCGGGTTCCGGGGTGTTGGTGGCCACCTGGATTTCACCGAGGATCGACACGCCGAAAAGTTGTCCACCGTTCGTATTCCACTTGTTCAGAATTGCGCCCGAGAAAATGTCGATTTGCTCGATCGTGTTGCCGCCTGTCGAACCAGTCCAAAACGACTTTCCGTCCGGGTCCAGATTCAGCGCGAAGATGCTGCCGATGCCGGCCGCATAAGTTTGCTGCAAAACACCGGCCGCGTCGAAGCGGTAGGCATTGCCCGAGCTGTTCGCTACCATCAAGTCGCCGTTGGGGCGAATTCGTTTCGCGTAGTTCGCGCCAGCTTGGCTGGCGAAATCTGACAGTGCCGTGTCGGTTCCCACATTCCAGCGTCGAATGACGGAGGACTCGTCGCTGTAGACGAGCGTGGTCTGGTCAGCCGCCAAGTCGATCCAGTCGGTGTTGCTGGCCACGGTATAGGTTTTCAGCGCCGCTCCGTTCGAGTCGACTTTGAGGATCTTGTTTGTGCTGGCATTGCCGATGTAGGCGTTCCCTGCCTTGTCGAACACCAACGACTCGTTTGCGCCGAGGCCGGTCGCCCAGGTGGCATTCAGCAGCACGCCGTTCGGGTCGAACTTGGACACTTTGTTGGCCGAAAAAGCGGTCACGTAGAAGTTGCCCGCCGTGTCGAAGGCAGACCCCGTAGTAAACCCTCCCAACGTGGTGTCAAGCGTGGCCTTGAAGACGCCAGTCTTGGAGTAAACGTCAACTTTGCCACCACCAATGGAAGCGAAAACATCACCGATGACAAACGGTCCAGCCGAAGCCGTGGCACTGAACGCAAGGCCCGCAAGGAAAGCGAGGAGTCGATTCTTGAAATTCATCATGGCAGCCCTTGAAAGTGAGAAGTTTTTGTCCGTTGGCAGCGTCGCAAATCGGACTGGAACGAGACATTAAAGTGTGAACTTCTGCACGCGAGCACGGGAACCCCCTAGTCAGGGGGGCTTCGGTTCACCCCCCTAAGTTGGCAGACCGCTGCTCCAAAATTGCGGGGATCGATGCAGTCGCTGAACACCCCTGCAAACGGCTGGGCACCCATGAAAAAAGCGGCCCGGAGGCCGCTTCGTGTCTGGGGACCGCAGCCTGCTGCGAATCAGGCCCTGAGTGCTTGCTTGCGGCGCACCACAAAGCCCAGCGCAGCCAGACCCGCCAGCATGAGGGCGTAAGTTTCGGGTTCCGGAACTGCGGTCTGGATGGCACCGTCGGTGGCAGCCTCCAGGTAGTCGATGTAGGCACTGACGAGCATGCCGCCGAAGTAGGTGCCGAAGGTGCCCGCGACCTGGCCCTGGAACGTGCCGCCGAAGGTGTTGTTGCCAAGCAGGAAGTACTCCCCACCGGACAGCAGGAACGACGGGCCGCCCGAATCGCCACCACCGATGTTGGCTTCCTTGTCGTTGGCGAGCTTGGCCGTGCAAACGCCCAACAGGTCGCAGAACGAGTCCTGACCCTTGCCATCGAAGTCGGCATACCAGACTTCTTGCGGACCACCAGCAAAGTTCTGCTCGTCGTCACGGTCAAACAGATCCATGATGTTCTGGCCGCTGCGCTTGATGCGGAAGTCAGGGTTGATGTAGTAGCCGCCGACGCCGTCACCGGACGTGCCGTAGCCCACCATGGTGATCAATTGGCCGGTGGTCACATCGCCGCTGTACGCGCGGTAGATCTTGGCCGCGGCGGGTGCGTCTTGATTGAGGTGAACGACGGCAATGTCGTCGTTGAGGCAAAAGCCATTGACGCCGACGGGGCAGTTGCCGAAGCCTTGGTAGTTGGGGTTCATCGAGACGCTGGAGGCCGTGACCACGGCGCGTCCGGGATTGCCAACAATCGTGCTGGCATTGAACACGACCCGCACGTCGGTGTTGGGCTTCGTGATGTCGATCTTCGTGCCGTTGCCATCGGTGTCGATGCAATGACCGGCGGTCACCACGTCGCGCTTGGAAACGAGGGTTCCTGAACAGATGAACGACTTTCCTTCGTAGCGGATATTGACGCTCACGACACCGGAGAACGGCGAAGTTCCAAGATTCGGATCAACGCGGTTCGCGGGCGAATCAGGCGGCACACCGTTCGGATCGCCAGCGCTGATCAGCGGAACCACCCTGCTGTTTTCGGGTATCGCGTGTGCCGAACCGACAGCGCCAAAGCCCAACACGGCGAAGGCTGCCGCAGCCACAAAAGTTTTAGCTGAGTTCATGGGGATTCTCGTAAAAGGACAACACAGACCGAAATTTTGCGTGACGCAGTTCCGTTACGCACCCCCCCGAGTCACGGGGCAGGTTGTTCCGAATTGATCGGCTGACCGCGAAGCGAAAAAAAACGCCTCCCGAAGGAGGCGTTCCGGCGACCGGTCAAAGAGGTGTCATGCGGCGGCACGCGCGCGGCGCCGCGAAGCAAAACCGACAGCGACCATGCCAGCGAGCATCAGGGCATAGGTTTCGGGTTCCGGAACCGCGGCCGTCAGATTGATCTCGGCGACGTAGGTGGCCCAGATGGCCCGCTCGGTGGTCGTGAAGCCGGGGAGGATCGCCCACTCTTCGGCGTACTCACCAATGGCGTAGAAGCTGTGGTGGTTGTTCGGATCGATGGTGACTGCGGCGTAGTCGCCCCAGCGCTGGCGGCAAGCGGCCGGGTTGAGGCGCGTGCTGCAGTGGTAGTCGCTGACCAGGCTGGCCTTCAGCAGCAACTCGCCGCCATCCTGAACCAGGGAACCGCCACCGTCGACGTCGAAAGCGCGCGCCATGAAGCTGATGTTGCCGTCATCCAGACCGTCATTGTTGCCATCGCCGTGAGCGAATCCCGACCGGTTGTAGCCGATCACCGCCTCGCCGAACTCGTTCACCGCGATCGCACCTTCGTAGTAGTCATAGTTGCCGCCCTGGATCTTGCCGGTGGCCACGAGGGCTCCGCTGACGGCATCGACCACAGTCCAGCGCACCGCTGCAAAGTCACCCACGTCCGACTGCACTGTGGTGGTGGAGTAAACGCGGCCGTTGTACTGCACGGCGTTGGCCGTGATGCGCGGGCTCAGCGTGTCCACCACGCGCGTGCCGTCCGGCTGGCGGCCGGAGCCGGCCGCGTCGTAGCCAGTGCCGGCGATGATGGCCGACGCAGTCTGCGTGGCACCGGCACCGTTCACGCCGTTGAGCTTGTAGAACACCTGGTTGTTGGTATCGCGGCTGTCGGCAATCACGGCAACGGTGTTGCCGGGGTTGCCCTGCCAGTTCACGGCTGCCTGGATGGCGAAGCCGTTGTCCGGCCCGGCCAGTGGCGTGTCAAAGCGGGTCATGCCAGCTGTGCTGGGCGCGCCATTGAACAGACTGGTCTTCGGAATGCTGACCAGGCTCGTGCCAGTGAAACCTGGCGTGAAGTTGTTGGTGCCGATGTAGACACCCTTGTTGTCCATGGACAGGGTTGGGTAGTCGGCCGTGCCAGAAGCGAAGTAGGTGATCTGCGTCGACTTCCAGGTGCCCAAGGCATTGGCGGTGTCGGAAACGCCGATGTTGATCTTGTTGGCGGTGCCGCCAAAACCAACCATGATCCAGCGATTGGTGTAATGGTCGAACAGCACGCGCTGGTCGCCGAGAGCGCCGCCGGCCTGGCCTGCGGCAGCCCAGAAGTCGGGCATGCTGACGCGTGACAGGATGGCACCGGTGGCCTTGTTGTAAACAGTGTTCGCGCCGTTGGTGGTTTCCAGGAACTGCGTCGTGCCGACCGCGCCCATCGTGTCCGGCGGACGGAAGCACTGGTTGAGCGCACAGACATCAAGCTGGGTGGTGCCATTGAAACCGCGCACTGTGACGGCCTGCGCCGCTGCTGAAGCCAGCAGCGTCAACGCCGACAGCGCCGCGATCTGGCCGAGGCGGCGCGTAGCCACCCGTTTGATGAAGTTCGTCATTGCCTGTGTGCTCCTTGATGGGATTGAAAATCGCGACAGCCCGGCGGCTTGCTGAACATGCCTCGCCGTGAATCTCGCCGTGAATGAACCCCAGGGCGGCATTCATGCGAATGGGTGGTCGAACGCCGCGACGGTAAGGCGTGACACCCGAAGACTCAACACCGTATCCCGGGGGGGCCGTTAACCCTGACGCCCGGCGACCTGCGTCACATCGGCATGGTCCGCACCGAGCAGCCTCAGCGCATGCCGCTGTCGCACTCGATATCGACGACGCTGAACGCCTGCGCGGTCACCACCACGGCGATCGCGGGGCAGCGTGTCATCTTGGACGTCGTCATCACCTTCACGAGGTAGTGCCCGGCGGGAACTGTCAGCCGGAAGCGGCCGGTCGAACTGGTGCGGGCGGAGGCCAGCGGGGTGCCGCCGTCGGAGAGCAAGCGCAGTTCGACATCGGCGTAGGCTGCGCTGCAGGTGATGCCTTCTCGCTGAGGGCCGCCGCAGGCCGGCGACAACGTGACTGCCCCGCGAACGCCCGAGTTGCTGCGCCCGGCCGCCGCCCCACCGGTCGCCATCAGTGTGCAAAGCACCCAGACCAGCAGACACGGCAGACGCCTGCCAGGCCCACGCCACACGACCCCGCGATGAAGGGGATGTGCTGGGGCTTCGCAGCCCAGTGAACATCCCGACGCAGGGGCCAGGCAATCTGTCGAGATCATGGAGAGCATGGAGTCTCAACGCTGTCTGGTGCGCGGCCGCCGTCGGTGCATACCCCGTGAGGTGACCGGACAAGGGGCGACGAGTTTGAGAACCCAGGCATCGCACTGCCGCGCGCTCAGCCCTTGATGATCACCAGCCCCTTCAGGTACTCGCCTTCCGGAAAGGTCACCGTCATCGGGTGGTCGGGCGCGGCACCGAGGCGGGCGTAGATCAAGCCGTCAACGCCAGCGTCCAGTCCGGCACCGGCGACGATCTTGTGGAACAGGTCGGCGCTGATGCCGCCCGAGCACGAGAAGGTGAACAACGCGCCGCCCGGCTCCAGCAGCATGAAGGCCAGCCGATTGATGTCTTTATAGGCGCGCGCGGCGCGCTCGGCATGCGCCGCCGTGGGCGCGAACTTGGGTGGGTCGAGCACGATGGCGTCGAACGTGCGGCCCTGGCTGATGCAGTCGCGCAGGGTCTGGTTCACGTCGGCGTCCAGCGTCGTGTGGCGTGATTCGTCGAAGCCGTTGAGCCGCACATGGCTGGCCGCGCGCTGCAAGGCTGGGGCCGACGAATCGACACTGGTCACCTGCCCTGCGCCGCCGGCCAAAGCCGCCACGCTGAAGCCGCCGGTGTAGCAGTAGCAGTTCAGCACGCGCTGAAAACCGAAGTGGCGCACGCTGTCGGCAAACAGTTTTCGGTTGTCGCGCTGGTCGAGGTAGAAGCCGGTCTTGTGGCCTTCGGCCACGTCGAGCGTGAGCCGCCAGTCGTGCTCGCGGATCGTCACCTCGGTGGCACCGCCGCCGCGCAGCCAGCCGGCGACGGGTGGCAACCCCTCGAGCGCGCGCGCGCCGGTGTCGCTGCGCTCGTAGAGCCGGGGCAGACCGGTGACTTTCAAGAGCGCGTCAGCCAGCGTGGCCTTCCAACGTTCGCTGCCGGCCGACAGAAACTGTGCGCACAGGGTGTCGTCGTAGCGGTCGACGATCAGCCCCGGCAGCCCGTCGGCCTCTCCGTGGATCAGCCGCATGGCGTCGCTGGCGATCGGCAGCCGCGCGCGCACCGCCAGCG
>JANNEI010000416.1:0-3078 GCA_031378565.1 Burkholderiales bacterium | reverse complement strand
CAACGTTAGCCGACGTCAGCCAATGAGCGCCACAGCGCGTTTGCAGAACGCACGCAACAGCTTCTTGTCCATCGTCACCAATTTGGAGCCGATGGAATCGAGGGCGGCGGCGACCCACGGATTGCAGGTCGGATGAGAAATATTTTTCTACAGGCTCACGCCATGAGCCTACCGCCCGTGATGATGGCTGCATGCAACCATCGCCATCAATGCCGCCGCTGATTTGTTTTCAGTACTGGGGCAAAGCCCGCCCCACAGATCAGGGGCCCGGCCTGCATCTGCTTCCCTACCATTGCCTCGACGTCGCCGCCGTTGGCAGGGTGTACCTGGATCGTTCGCCGGCTCTGCGGTCCTGGCTGGCCGAGCAACTCGGCACCGCCGACGAATCCGCTGTCTGCGATTGGCTCACCTTCTGGCTGGCATTGCACGACCTGGGCAAGTTCTCCATCAGCTTTCAGGCTCAGCGGATTGATCTGGTCGAGCGGCTGCAAGCTGAGCCGCCTGGATCTTTGGGAATTGCCGGTGTACGCCACGACAGCCTGGGCATGCAATATTGGCGTGATTTCCTGGAGCCCGCCGCCGAAGAAGAGGGGTGGTTTGGCAGCGACCCGGAAGTGTTCGGCGGAATCGGCTTTTGGGTGCGTGCGGTCACAGGGCACCACGGCCAGCCGCCGCAGGCCAACGTATCGCAGGCCGACACGGTAGCGCCGTATGCACATGCCGCACTTTCAGGCCGTGGGCTCGGCTCTGCTGCGCCGCCGCCGACTTCACATCGACTATCACGGCCGCGGGCACAACCTGAGACAGAAACGCGAGATCTCGCCGCAGCACCTGATCCACTACCGCGACAACTGGTACCTCAACGCCTGGTGTCACCGCGCACGCGGCCTGCGCAGCTTTGCGGTAAATGCGATCCGCAGCGCGCGCGTGCTCGTCAAGACCGCAGTCGATGTGCCCGACGCCGAGTGGATGAAGTGCTGGGCACCGGCTACGGCATCTTTGCCGGGCGCCGCGTGCAGCCGGCGCGGCTGCGTTTCAGCGCCGAACGCGCGCTCTGGGTATCGGCCGAGAGCTGGCACCCCAAGCAACGCGGGCAGTTCGAGCCTGACGGCAGCTACCTGCTGGAGCTGCCCTACGCCGACCCGCGCGAGCTGGCAATGGACATCCTGCGCCATGTGACGGAGGTGGAGGCGCTGGGGCCGGTGGGGTTGCGGGAGGAGGTAAAAGAAAAACTGCGGGCAGCGTTGGCCAGGATCACTCGGTGAGCCTGAAGCCTGCAACGATCACCACCATGAACAGCTTTTGGCGCTATTGGGGCAAGGCCCGGCCGGTCGCGGGATCGAGAGCCCACTTTCACCTGCTGCCGCTCCACTGTCTGGATGTGGCGGCGGTAGCCGCTTGCTGGTGGGATAGCACCGCGAGCATGCGTCGCACGTTCGTTCACGCCCTCGGCGTGCCAGAAGAGCCCGCCCGCGCGTGGGTGTTGTTCTTTGTCGCGCTGCACGATCTGGGCAAGCTTGACGTGAGGTTCCAACTGAAGGCACCTGAGGTGTTGCGGGAACTGCAGCCTGATGTGAACCACGAGGACGTCGAACATGAGTCGCGGTTCGACCATGGCGCCGCCGGGCTGAAGTGGGCGAAAAAGGAGTACCGCGACTGGCTTGCCTGCCCCGACGACGACAGATCGGTCTTCGACGCATGGCTTCCTTGGCTTCAAGCCGTGACCGGTCACCATGGTGAGTGGTCGTCCCCGACGTGGATTGACATCGATGCTGCGCCTTACATCGGCGAGCGCGATCGCAGCGCGCGTAGTGCTTTTGTTGTCCAGATGGCCTGTCTGTTCCTTGAGCCGGCAAGCTTGTCCTTGATCAGCATCCCACCTCCATGTGGCACCGCCGCCCAGCATCTGCTTGCCGGGTTCTGCGCCGCCTGCGACTGGCTGGGCTCCAACACCGACATCTGCCCGTATGAGATCGCGCCTGCGGTTCCAAACGCGCGTGCGTACTTCGAGATTCGGACGCGCGACATCCGAGCGGAGCGATGGCTCTCGCGAATGGGTTTGGTGCATGGCGTCGAACCTTACGGGGGGTTGGCCACGCTTCTCAAACACGATGAGTCGCCAAGGGGTGTGCAGATGCTCGTCGACAAACTGCCCGCCGGGCCGGGCCTTGTTGTCGTGGAAGCGCCCACCGGTAGCGGAAAAACCGAAGTAGCCCTTGCCCATGCCTGGCGGCTGCTGTCAGCGGGCCAGGCGGACTCGATCATCTTTGCCCTGCCAACGCAGGCAACGGCCAACGCCATGTTGGACCGCGTCAAAGAGTTTGCGAGCAAGGCATTTGGCGACGCGCCCGCCAACATCGTTCTGGCGCACGGACATCGTGACCACAACCATGTCTTCGAACGAATGGTCGCGCTCGGTCGCGGTGATACCGCGCAGGGCCCAGAAGAAGCGGCGGCGCAGTGCAGCACCTGGTTGGCGCAGAGTCGCAAGCGAGTGTTTCTTGGACAACTGGGCGTGTGTACCGTCGATCAGACGCTGCTTTCTGTCTTGCCCGTACGGCACAAGTTCGTGCGGGGCTTCGGCTTGAACAAGTCCGTCTTGATCGTCGATGAAGTGCATGCCTACGACTCGTACATGCATGGCTTGTTGGCCGAAGTACTGCGGCGACAGCGCGACACCGGTGGATCAGCGGTGCTCCTTTCGGCAACGCTGCCGTCAAGCGTGCGCGAGAAACTGCTGTCGAGTTGGGGCGCGGCGTCGCAGATCACCGCGACCTATCCCGCCGTCTGGTTCGCAGCGACGAACCCGAGTGCCGTGCCGTCAGGGCGACCTGAACCTATCGAACCCCTCGCGGTACCCCATGAACAAAGGCCTCGCCCGCGCACGATCAACATCGAGACCATTCGGTTGCCAGAGGCGAAGCCCGATGACGAATTGCTGTCGAGGATCATTGCTGCGGCAATGGCTGGGGCGCGGGTAGCGGTGATCGTCAATTTGGTGGACGAAGCCCAAACCCTGACGCGTCGGCTGCGTAACCTCACCAGCTTGCCCGTCGATCTGTTTCATGCGCGCTACCG
>JANNEI010000284.1:0-8742 GCA_031378565.1 Burkholderiales bacterium | reverse complement strand
CCATGCGAGTCATTCCCATCGCGAACATCGCGACATCCGCCGCCGCATCTGCAGGCGGCTGCGAAGACGAGTCGGGCGAAGTGCGCCGGCTCGACCACCTGCCGCTGGCGCGGCGCGACTTCCTGAAAGGCTCCGGCATCCTGATGGGCACGCTGGTCAGCGGCAGCATGCTGGCCGCGCTGGCACCATCGACCTCCTGGGCAGTGGAGTTGAAGGTGCTGACCCAGGCCGAAGGCGAAGCGCTGATGAAGATGGGGCGCACGCTGTACCCGCACGCCAAGCTGCCCGACGCTGTCTACGCCTTGCTGGCAAAAGACCTGGACGCTGCAGCGGCCGGCGACGCGGCCACCGCGACGCTGCTGCGCGACGGCATCAAAGCACTCGACAAAGCCGTCGGCGGCCCGTTCGGCAAGGCCTCTGATGCGAAGCGTCTGGTCGCGGTGAAGGCCATCGAAGGCAGCCCGTTCTTCGGCGCGGTGCGCGGCAAGTGCGTCACCTCGCTGTACGACAACGACATGGCCTATGCGGTGTTCGGCTACCCCGGCGTGTCGTGGGACAAGGGGGGCTACATCACGCGCGGCTTTCAAGACCTGAAGTGGCTGCCCTCGCCTGACCTTCAGGCAAGTCCCAAACCGTACTTCGGTTGAACCCACCGGGCTGAGGAGACAAACACAATGGCTAAATTCGAAACCAGCGACGACTCGGTCGTCGTCATCATCGGCTCGGGCGCAGGCGGCGGAACGCTGGCCAATGAGTTGTGCCAGAAGGGCATCAAGGTGGTGGTGCTGGAAGCAGGCGCGCTTCAGTCGTCGGCCACCTTCGTCAACGACGAGTGGAAGTCGTTCCTGCAGCTCGCCTGGCTTGACGCGCGCACCACCTCGGGCACCTGGCGTGTGGCAAAAGACTTTGCCGGCCTGCCGGCGTGGATCTGCAAGACGGTGGGCGGCACCACCACCCACTGGGCCGGTGCCTCGCTGCGTTTGCAGGAGCATGAGTTCCGCACCCGCACGCACTACGGTGCCATCGCCGGCACCAACCTGGCCGACTGGCCGTTGACGCTGAAGGAACTGGAGCCCTGGTACGACAAGGCCGAAGACAAGATGGGCGTGACGCGCACCAACGGCATTCCGGGTCTGCCGGGCAACAACAACTTCAAGGTGATGCACGCGGGTGCCAAGAAGCTGGGCTACCAGGAGGTGCACACCGGCAACATGGCGATCAACAGCGTGCCGCGCCACGACCGCGGGCGCTGCATGCAGATGGGCTTCTGCTTCCAGGGCTGCAAGAGCGGCGCGAAGTGGAGCACGCTGTACACCGAGATCCCGGCGGCCGAGAAGACCGGCAACCTCGACCTGCGGCCCGAGTCGCATGTGGTGCGCATCGAGCACGACGACGCCGGCAAAGCCACCGGCGTGGTCTATTTCGACAAGGACGGGAAAGAGCAGCGGCAGAAGGCGCGCCTGGTCTGCGTGGCCGGCACTTCGATCGAGACGCCGCGGCTGCTGCTGCTGTCGGCGTCGAACAAGTTCAAGGACGGGCTGGCCAACTCGTCGGGCCAGGTCGGGCGCAATTACATGCGCCACATGACGGGTTCGGTCTACGCGGCCTTCAAGCAGCCGGTGCACATGTACCGTGGCACCACGATGGCCGGCATCATCCGCGACGAGGCGCGCCACGACACGAAGCGCGGCTTTGCCGGCGGCTACGAGCTGGAGACGCTGTCGCTCGGCGTGCCGTTCATGGCGGCCTTCCTCGACCCGGGTGGCTGGGGCAGCGAATTTTCGTGGTGGATGGATCATTACGCCAACCTCGCCGGCATGTGGCTGGTGGGCGAGGACATGCCGCGCGAGACGAACCGCGTCACGCTCAACAGTGCGGTCAAGGACAAATGGGGCAGCGCAGTGCCGAACGTGCACTTCGACGATCACGACAACGACATCGCGATGCGCAACCACGCCTTCGCCCAGGGTGAAAAGGTGTACCAGGCAGCTGGCGCAATCAAGACGTTCCGCACGCCGCCCTACCCTTCGACCCACAACCTGGGCACCTGCCGCATGGGGGCATCGGCCTCCGACAGCGTGTGCAACAGCTTCGGGCAGACGCATGATGTGCCGAACCTGTTCATCTCCGACGGCAGCCAGTTCACGACCGGCGGAGCCGAGAACCCGACGCTGACCATCGTGACGCTGGCGATTCGCCAGGCCGACCACATTGCGAAGCAGATGAGCCAGCGCACGATCTGATCCGAGGCACTCAAGGAGAAGCACGATGTGCGAATACTTCGTCAAGGCCGACCCCATCGCCTACGAACAGCGCACGCGCTCGGTGCGCATGCACGGCGTGATCACCAGCATCCGGCTCGAGAACATGGCCTGGGACATCCTGGCCGAGATGGCCGAGGCCGAAGGCTGCACCACCAACCACCTGATCGTGACCTTTCACGACGAGGTGCTGGCGCACCGCGGCGAGGTGCCCAACTTCGCGTCGTTCTTGCGGGTGACGTGCATGCGTTATCTGCGCCGCGAGATCACCGCTGCCGAGCGAGGACGCCCGGCGGCACCGCCCCCCAAGTTGGTGGCGCTGAGCGCGCGCGGCCCGCGCTGATTGCTGTCACACCCACCACCCGCCGACACCTGCCCGACGACACGATGCCCAAAGTCATTCACAGCATGATCCGCGTGCTCGATCTGGAGCGGTCGCTGCGCTTCTATGCGCAGGCGCTTGCCCTGCACGAAGCGCACCGGTTGGACTTTCCCGAATTCGCGCTGGTCTACCTGCGCAACGCCGAGAACGACGTCGAAATCGAGCTGACGCTCAACAAGGGCCGCACCGAGCCCTACACGCACGGCAGCGGCTACGGCCACATCGGCGTGGTGGTCGAAGACGCGGCCAGCACGCGCGAGGCGCTGGCCGCGCAAGGCCATGAATGCACGCCGGTGAAGGAGTTCAAGCGCGGAGACGACCTGCTCGCCAAGTTCTTCTTCATCCAGGACCCGGACGGCTACAAGATCGAAATGCTCGAGCGCCACGGCCACTACCGATAGCCCCTTGAGTTCGTTCATTGAATACCGTGCGAAGTTGCGGGCGCACTTCGCTCCATCACCCCACAGGAGACCCAAATGAAAACAGTACCCACGTTCTTTCTGAGCGCCCTCGCGTCGGCCCTGCTGCTGGCCGCAGGCTCAGCGCAGGCGCAGGCACCGAACATCGAGAACCTCAAGCAGATGAAGGTGTCGGGCGTCGACCCCAACATGCCGCCGGTGCCGCAAGAGGGCAAGAATGCGGCGCAGTTGCGTGAGAACCTGAAGCGCGTGAAGTTGCCGCCGGGCTTCAAGATCGACCTGTACGCGGTGGTGCCCGATGCGCGGCACATGGCTGTGGCACCGAACACCAACATGCTGTTCGTCGGCACGCGCAAGAACACCGTGTGGTCGGTCACCAACCGCAACAGCGGCGACGTGGCCACCGAGGTGAAGCCGTTCGCGCCGTCGGCCAAGTTCCACGTGCCCAACGGCGTGTGCTGGACGAAAGACGGCTTCCTGGTGGTGGTCGAACACAACCGCGTGCTGAACTTCCCGGCCGCCGAATTTTTCTACGAAGGCGGCGACGTGGCGGTGATCGAAACCGTGCCGCAGGGCAAGCTGATCCCGGTCGAGGAAGAGTCGTACAACCACCACGCGCGCACCTGCCGTGTCGGCCCCGACGGCATGCTCTACATCACGCTCGGCCAGCCGTTCAACGTGCAGCCGCGCAGCAAGCTGGCGCTGTTCAACAAGGTCGGCATCGGCGGCATCGTGCGCATGAATGCCTTCGACGGCTCCAAGCGCGAGGTCTACGCCACCGGCGTGCGCAATTCGGTCGGGCTCGAGTTCAACCCGAAAGACAAGACGCTGTGGTTCACCGACAACCAGACCGACGGCATGGGTGACGACATCCCGATGGGCGAAATCAATCGCTCCACACAGGCCGGCCAGTTCTTCGGCTACCCGTACATCGTCAGCAAGACGCGCATCACCGACGAGGGCTACGACAAGGACCCGCTGCCGGCCAACATCGTCAATCCGCAGGTGATGACAGACGCGCACGCCGCCGACCTGGGCCTGGCCTTCTACACGGGCAAGGCGTTCCCTGCCAAGTACCAGGGCGGCCTGTTCTCGGCCCAGCACGGCTCGTGGAACCGCAGTGCGCCGGTCGGTGCGCGTGTGATGTTCACCAGCATGAAGGCCGACGGCACGGCCGACAAGACCGAGGTCTTCGCCGACGGCTGGCTTGACAGCGCCACCGGCCTGTACCGCGGCCGCCCGGTCGACGTGGCGATGATGAAAGACGGCTCGATGCTGATCAGCGACGACTTTGCCGGCGCGCTGTACCGCGTCAGCTACGTGGGCGACGCGAAGTAAGCCTCACTGCGGCGCGCGTTCGAGTGCGTCTGCGTGTTCAAGCGTCGCTTGGTCGGGCCGGTGAATCATCGGCCCGCCTTCATTCAATGACGGATTTTTTGCCATGAATCGCTTTCATTGTCTGCTGCTGGGCGTGCTGGCTGCTGCCAGCGGTACGGCCCAGGCCCAGGCCACAGCGGGCGAAACCAAGGCGCGCGCCTGCGCGGTCTGCCATGGCCCGCTGGGCATTTCGACCGTGCAGGACACGCCGAACATTGCAGGCCAGCCCGAGCGCTACCTCAGCGAACAACTCAAGGCCTACCGCAGCGGCAAGCGCAGCCACGAGGTGATGTCGCTGATGGCAAAGCCGCTGACGGACGACGACATCGCAAGCCTGGCGGGGTGGTTCGCGTCGATCAAGGTCGAGGCGGTGGTGCCGCGCTGAAATCAGACTGTGGCCAGCGCGCTTGTTTCCGCGCTGAAGGCGCGGTGCCTATTGTCCGAAATAGGCGGTGTTGAGCTTGTAGCCGTTGAGGATGACGCCGTCGAGGTCCTTGTGGGCCAACTCATTGGCGATCATCGCCTTGACGGCGTCAAGAGGCATCGGCTGACGTTCCTCGACTCGAAGGATGTGAAAGCCGTACTGCGTCTGCACGACCTGGCTCAACACGCCCGTTGGCAGCGAATAGACCACGGCTTCGAAATTGGCACTGGTGGCACCTTTGGGCACGAAGCCGATGTCGCCGCCCGTCGTGAGCGAGCCGATGTCATCGGATTCGGCCGTTGCCAACTTGGCGAAGTCAGCGCCCTTGACGAGCTTTGCCAGCAGCCCGTCAGCGCGGGCGCGGGCCCGCTCTGTCGACAGCTCCGGCCTGCCTTCTCGCAGCGCCACCGGCGAGCCCTTCATGCGCACGAGTATTTGCCGCACTCGGGGCTGGGCGTAGCTGTCCTTGTTCTTCTCGTAGTGCGCACCGAGCAAGGCTTCGTCTTTCAAGTAGCCCTTGCGCAAACTGAGAAGCAACTCGTGCGCAAGCAGTTGCTGCGTGTAGTTGCGGATCTTGAGCTGCACCACGGGGTCTAGGTCGATACTGCGGCGGCGTGCTTCAGCCTCCAGAGCGAAGGCCTTGCCGAAGTCTGTGCCCAGCGCCAGTCTCGCGGACGGTCGCGTCATCGCGACGTGGAACCGGGGATCGCCGGACAGCATCTGCTCGAAGTCCGACTTCGTGATCGACAGGCCGCTGGCCTCGATCACCGGCGTGTTGTCGCCGACTTGAGCCAGCGCCGGAAGAGTGCCCATTACAGCCAGCAACAGTGCGATTGGACGAAGCATAAGACCTCGGGATAAAAAGTTTGCTGCCTGACTTACTGACAGTTCGGGAACTTGAACGAAGCGATCCTCGTACGCCAGTTGAAGGTGCCGTTGGTGCCGATGTACTGGGTTGTGTACCAGAAAGTGCAATCGTCAACGGGGTCGATCTGCATCGTCGAATAATCTCCCCAACGCGAGAGGCCCGTGGTCTGGCTGCCGCCTCCGGCTTGAACCAGAACTTCGGTGCGCAGCAGGTTCTTAGGATCGGTGCGGCGGCGCCCGGTGACCGAAATGGCGGGATTCATCGCAGCCGAAGACACCGAATATCCGATGCCGATGTTTCCGAGCTTGTCGAATGCCGCAGAACTCATCCAGCGCGCATCTCCGTTCGGGACGAAAGTGCTGTTCTGGAAAACCACCGGCGGGTTGGCATTGGGGTTTCGAATTTCCCACCAGCGGAGGTTGGCGGTGGAGCCTGCGACAACGTCTACCGCCTGGGTGACGAGCAACGAATCGAAAGTGCCGAAATTGCGGTAGACCAATCGGTACATATGTCGATCGCCCAAAGTATCCAGCTTTTGAGATGTGCCCGCTTGCGAAACACAGGTGAATTGCGATCCCCCATCGTTGCAAGCTGCCAGCGAGGCTGCATCCAAGGTAAATCCGACGAAAGAAAATGGCCCGCCTCCGAATCCATCGGAGAATGTCGACAGCGCAGGGTTGATGAAGTTTGGTGTGAACTTCGTCAGCTGCATCGTGTACGGGGGCAATACTTCATACCAATTCCATGAGATGTGAAAATTTGGCGTTCCTGGTGGCGGCAGGGTCGTGCCGTCGAGGTCTGCCGGCAGAAAACTGAATCTGGAGAGGCTGTTGAAACAAATCTGGGTCGGTGCCGGAACGCCGTTGATCATTGCAACGCGGTCATATGCACACGCCCGCCCGCCCGCAAAGCTGGCACCGCCAGTGAACATGTTGTAGGTGAGGTAGTACGCATCGGTCCAGACACCCAACTTGCCATAGTCCGGCAGAAGCGCGCCGAAGTTGTATTCGTATAAATTGAAAGCCCCGAGCGCATTGCTGGTTTGGGAAACCGCGATGCACTGGGCGTTGTTCGAAAAACTATCGTTGAACGCAAACTGGGAAAGAATCCAGCGCTGCGCAATTCGGTCGTACTGAACAATGGGGTCCCCACGGTTGAAAGTCTTGCAGAGGCTGCCGTTCGGAAGCCCCTGCCAAATGGCATTGCCCTGCAGAAATCCCGGAGGAGGCAGCAGCGCCGCACCGGTCTTGCTGTACACCGCGTACTGGGAATTCACCCACTGAACGATTTGTGTAGGGCTGACCGCCAATGTGGTGTCCGGCGGAGCACCAGAGATGGCGAACCCGGGCGTGCCCAGGCCCAGCGCTTCGAAGTTGACGCCGATCGGCGCACCCAGCGGCTGGAAAGTGGCCGTTTGTGTGTACGGCGTGTTTGCAGCAACGCTGACAAGCGGCGCAATCTCGCGCAGGGCGTTCTGCGACAGCAGCGCCTTGTCGCGCATGTGGTTGCGGTTGGGGCGAAAATCCCGGACGGCATAAGCACTCGTCTGAGCATTTCGCGCGATCGTCTCCAGGGATTCGGACACCCCGAAAAACTCTGGCGTCGAGACCAGCGGGCCCGACACCTGGGCCATCGCCGAGGTTGAACCAATAATCGAAATCAGCAAAAGTCTGCGCATGTGCTTCCCCCGAAGTTGTCTGGTCCGGCCCGTTCTACGATTTACGCCGCCGAAGGCCGATCGCCGCCAATCCGACTGCCACCAATGCCAGCATGCTGGGTTCCGGAATCAGCGAACCTTCGAGTTGAAAGGCGTGCTCGTTTCCGGAGTCGATCCAGTTCGACCCATCCAGATAGAGCCCGCTGGACCCCACAGAAACATCAGTTGTTGACCACAACATTTCTGAAGAATCTGTACTTGCCAAACCCCCATTGTGCAAACCGAGCCAGTAGTCACCGGCACCCAGCGTGAAAGCCACTGGAATATTGAATACATATTCGGCATAAGAGAAACCGGTCGAATTACCGGTGAGAGCGCCTGCGACAGCCGTCGTGACACCGCCCTGCACCAGCACGCCGGGCTCATTCGCGATGTTACTGTAAATTGCCCAGTAAACACTTCCGCTGTAATCAGTCGACGAACTTTGAATGCTCCAGAACCGAATATTGTTGAAGTTTGCCGTGGCCCCGATGGTGAAATTTTCGGCGACCTGGAACTCGCTCATCTGAGTACCGGAAACCTGATTCGGAAGCCCATTGTCATAAATCACCGCGCCGAGGGCGGCGTGCGACAAGCCCAGCATGAGCAAGGCTGAACTCAAGCGAATCCATACATTTGCAAAAAACCCATGCACGTGCGCGAAGGTGGATGTGGGTGGCCTCGGTGTGCGATCTGCGGCGTGTAGGGCGGGGGACCGACCGGCAGTTCCAAAAACCTCGGGGTGCCTGACTGTTGAGTTCTCGGGTTTCGGCATGTCTTTCTCCGGGTTGTTCGACGCCATGATCCTCGCCAACTTCAAGCTAGCACGACGCCCACGGCTCAGGCCATCCCTAGTACGTCAACACACGGGTAACGGAGCATGAATGCATTTCAGCCGTCGTCGTGCGATGTGAACATGGGGTGTCTGCGTGCGCCAGACAGAACTGCACTTGAGCGACGAGGATCGCTCGGTGATCGACATCCGCAGCAAGGGCCTGCCTCAATCACGCCCAAACCATCGCCGCGGCCATCAACCCAACACCTGCACCGCCAACTGCCCGCGCGCATCGATCAGCGTCTTCGACAGCAAACTCGCCGCGGCGTAGATCGCCTCGATCGTTGGCGTCGGCGTGCCGGTGATGCGGCCCAATTCGATCACACTGC
Source organism: Burkholderiales bacterium (assembly GCA_031378565.1). Classification (GTDB taxonomy): domain Bacteria; phylum Pseudomonadota; class Gammaproteobacteria; order Burkholderiales; family Burkholderiaceae_C; genus JANYJJ01. The sequence continues at coordinate 151 of JANNEI010000284.1, read as the reverse complement.
CGACCAGCGCGTCGAGCTCGAGCGTGCGGCCGTGCTCCACGTCTTGCAGCATCGAGGTCTTGTGCGCACCCACCGCTTCGGCACCGGCCATGCGCTGCTCCAGGCTGATTTTGAAGCCGATGCCCAGCGCCTCGGCCACGGCTTGACCTTC
>JANNEI010000224.1:0-6501 GCA_031378565.1 Burkholderiales bacterium | reverse complement strand
ACCGCGTCGGCCGTGGTGCGCGTGAATTCGTCGATGTTCTTGCGGGTGCCCGGGCCGACGGATCGGCTCGACACGGTGGCGATGATTTCACCGTAGGCCACGGCCTGCACCCGGGACACCGCCGCCACCATCGGGATCGTCGCCTGGCCGCCGCAGGTGACCATGTTGACGTTCATTTCCCGCTTTCCAAGGTGCTCCCTCAGATTCACCGGTGGCACGCAGAACGGGCCGATGGCCGCCGGCGTGAGGTCGATCATCATCACGCCCAGCGCGTTCAGCTTGCGCGAGTTTTCGGCGTGCACGTAGGCGCTGGTGGCGTCGAAAGCGATCTGCACGCCATCGGCCATGACATGCGGCAGCAGACCATCGACGCCGTCGGCGGTGGTCTTGATGCCCATCTCACGCGCCCGCTTCAAGCCGTCGGACCCGGGGTCGATGCCGACCATCCATACCGGCTCGAGCACCTGGCTGCGTTGCAACTTGGCAAGCAGGTCGGTGCCGATGTTGCCGGGGCCGATCAGGGCGCACTTGATTTTTTTCATACAGGTCTCCGAAGTCTTGGTGTTCAAACGAAACGCACCGAACAGCCGCCGATGCCGCCGATGGTCACGCGCAGGTTGTCGCCGGCCTGGACCGGCACCATGATCGCCAGCGAACCCGACAGCACCACCTCGCCGGCCTCGATCGCGATGCCCAGGCGGCCCAGCGTGTTGGCCAGCCAGGCCACCGCGTTGGCGGGCGCGCCAAGTGCCGCCGCGCCGACACCGGTGGCAACGATTTCGCCGTTCTTCTCCAAGATCATTCCGCAGGTGTTGAGGTCGACCGTGCGCGGGTCGACCAGGCGGTCGCCCAGCACGAAGACACCGCAGGAGGCGTTGTCGGCCACGGTGTCCTGGATCTTGATTTTCCAGTCGCGGATGCGCGAGTCGACGATTTCGAAGCAGGCCATCACGCCGTCGGTGGCGGCCAGCACATCGGCAGCGGTCACACCGGGACCCATCAGCGTTTTCTTCAGCACGAAGGCAATCTCGCCCTCGGCCTTCGGCTGGATCAGGGTCTCGGCGCGAATCACCTCGCCCTCGTTGTAGACCATCGCATCGGTCAGGTAGCCGAAGTCCGGTTGGAACACGCCCAGCATGTTCATCACCGCCTGGCTGGTGACGCCGATCTTCTTGCCGATCACCCGCTCGCCGGACGCCAGCCGCCGCGACAGCAGGCGCTGTTGGATGCGGTAGGCATCGTCGATCGTGATCTCGGCGTGGCGGCTCGTCAGCGGGTCGACCACCCGACAGGCTTTCAGCGCGTCGTAAAGCTCGTCGCCGAGTTGTTCGATCAGGTCTGCATTCATGGTGGTGCTCTACAAGGCCCGGGGTTCGTCAGCGGTGGCTTCGGCGAGAAAGTCGCCCACCAGCCGCGCAAAGCGCGCCGCATGCTCGATCTGCGTCCAGTGCCCGCATTGCGGGTAGACGTGCAGTTGTGCGCGCGGAATCCAGCTCGCCAGCGTGGTGGAGGTCATCAATGGAATCACCTGGTCCTCGCGGCCGTGGATCACCAGCGTCTCGTTCGGCAGCCGGCGGATGTCTGCCTCGCGGCTGGCCATTGCGTCGACCCAGCGCTGGCGCGGTGCCGGGAACATTGCCGAATACGATTCCTGAAAGCCGGGACGGATGCTGGCCTCGTAGCGCAATTTGGCCAGCTCGTCGGTGACCAGGCGACGGTCGTGCGCGAAGAAGTCCATCAGACCGCGCATTGCCTCCAGCGACGGCGTGTAGCCCCACACCGCGTCGAGCGCCGGCGTGATGGCAAACGGCACGCCCACGCTGCCCATCAGCACCAGCCGCCGCACCCGCTGGGGGTGGCGGATGGCCAGGGCCAGCGCCAGCGCGCCGCCGAAGGAATTGCCGACCAGGTCGGTGCGCGCTATGCCGAACGCATCGAGCACCCCGATCGCCTGCGCGACCCAATGCTCCATGTCGTAGCGCTGGCCGGAAGGCCGATCGGTGAAGCCGAAGCCGACCATGTCAGGGGCAATCACGCGGGCGCGCTTCGCCAGCTCGGGCATCGCCAGGCGCCAGTTCGCCCACGCCGAAACCCCCGGTCCCGAGCCGTGAATCAGCAACACCGGCGGGCCTTCGCCGATGTCGTGCACGTTGGTGCGGATGCCGGATGCCAGCACCGAGTTCGCGATCTCCGGATTCAATGGCGCCTGCCGCTCCACGAGTGCATTGACCGACGCCCCGAGGGGGTGTTGGGCGGCTTGGGGGCGGCCCGGCGCCAGGCCTGCGGCCTCAGAGCTTGATGCAGACATTCTTCAACTCCGTGTAGAACTCGAGCGAATGGACGCCGCCCTCGCGCCCGATGCCCGACTGCTTGGCACCGCCGAACGGCGTGCGCAGGTCGCGCAGGAACCAGCTGTTGACCCAGGCGATGCCGACCTCCATGCGCTGCGCCACCCGGTGCGCGCGCGCCAGGTCGCGGGTCCAGATCGCACTCGCCAGGCCGTAGTCGTTGTCGTTGGCCTTGTGCAGGACTTCGTCTTCAGAGTCGAACGGCGCGACGTGGCAGCACGGTCCGAAGATTTCTTCCTTGACAACCCGCGCCGACTCGCCCAGACCCGTCCAGATGGTGGGTTCTATCCACGCGCCATCGGCCAGATCGGCACCCATCTGCGGCACGCCGCCGCCGGTCACCACCGTGGCACCCTCCTCCACCGCGAGCCGGTAGTACGACAGCACCTTGGCCTGGTGTTCCTTGCTGATCAGCGAGCCCATGCCGGTGGCCGGGTCGTCGGGGGGCCCGAGCTTCAAGCGCTCGGCCCCTTGCTTCAACGCGGCCACGAAGCGCTCGAAGATCGGCCGCTCGACATAGACCCGTTCGGTGCCCAGGCACACCTGGCCGCAGTTGGCAAACACCGAGCGCAGCGTCCCTTCGACCGCAGACTCGAAGTCGCAGTCGGCAAAGACGATCGCCGCGTTCTTGCCGCCCATCTCCATGCTGACCGGGCGCGCGCCCTTGGCTGCGGCTTTCATGATGGCCTCGCCGGTGCGTGTCTCGCCAGTGAAGGTGATGGCATCGACCAGCGGGTGGGTGGTGACGAACTCGCCGGCCGAATCGGGGCCGAAGCCGTGCACCACGTTGTAGACGCCTTTCGGAATGCCGGCCTCGTTCATCACCTCGCCGAGCAAGGCGGCTGTCTGCGGCGTTTCTTCAGATGGCTTGACCACCACGGTGTTGCCGCAGGCCAGCGCCGGGCCGACCTTCCACGTCATCAGCAGCAGCGGCAGGTTCCATGGGCAGATCACGCCGACCACGCCCACCGGCGTGCGGTAGCCGTAGTTGATGGCACCGCGGCCATCCGGTGTGGCCAGCTCGAAGAACTCGGTCGGCACGTTCTTGACCACGTCGGCAAAGACCTTGAAGTTGGCGGCACCGCGCGGGATGTCGAGGTGCCGCGCCAGGCTCATCGGCTTGCCGGTGTCTTCGCATTCAGCAGCCACGAACTCCTCGAAGCGGCGGGTGATGCCGTCGGCCACCGCATGCAGGCGTTCGACCCGCTCGGCCACCGTCATGCGCGCCCACGGGCCTCTCAGCGCGGCGCGCGCTGCGGCCACCGCGGCGTCCACCTCGGCGCGGCCGGCTTCGTGCACCTGCGCAACCACCTGGCCGGTGACCGGCGAGCGCTTGTCGAAGCTGCGGCTGCTGGCCGCGAACTCGCCGTTGATGAAGTTGAGGATTTGTTTCATGGGATTCCGTTCATTCGCGCGGGCTCGATGCCGTCACGCCGGCGCAGGCTTCGCCCTCTTGCTCCCTCGCCCCTTTGGGGAGAGGGTTGGGGTGAGGGGTGGCACGCGCAGCCAGTGCCTCTCGTCAGCGGCCCTCACCCCCGCCCTCTCCCAGACGGAGAAGGAGCCATACCGAAAAACTCCCACCGTCTCAGGTGTAGACCGACGTGAACGACTCGGGCAGCACGCCGGTGTGATAGAAAATTCCCCGCGCCACTTCCTCTTCGGTCCACGTGGTCACGGGCCGGTCGCGCTGCGCCTGGTAGCCCAGGCCCGCGAAGGTTTCGTTGCGGTTGCCCGATGGATCGAAGAAGTAAATCGTCTCGCCTCGCGTGATGCCGTGTCGGGTGGCCGACACGTCGATGCGCACCTTGTTCTTCGCCATCACATCGCCCGCCTTCAGGATGTCGTGCCACGAATCGAGGAAGAACGACAGGTGGTGCAGTCCCGGCGTCGGCGCACCGACGAAGGCGATGTCGTGCGGCTTGCTGGAACACGAGATGAACGATGCCAGCTGGAACGCGCCGCCCGGGCCAACGGTGATCTGTTCGGTCTGGAAGAAGTCCAGCACGTCGATGAAGAAAGCCGTGTTCTCGGCCACCTTGTTGACCCCGGTGCCGGGGTCGAACTCGCACATCAGCAGCACATGGTCCAGCCAGTGCGCGCCGGCACCGCGGATGTCGTCGGGCCAGGGGTCGGGGTTGGTGGAACCGACGTCGGTGCCGACGCATTCCTTCATCGCGTACAGCCGCATCTCGTGGCCGCTGGGCAGGTTGAACTTGAGCATGCGCCCGGTGGCCGGCAGCGTGCCTTCGGGCAGCAGGCTGGTCTTGGTGCCGCTGGCTTCGATGCGCTGTTGCAGCAGATCCAGGTCGGCGTCGTCACGCACCTTGTAGGCCACGTGGTTCATGCCCGCCTGGTCCGACGGCGTGAGCACGACCGAGTACTTGTCCCACTCGTCCCAGCACTTGAGGAAGACGTTGCCGTGCTTGTCCTCCATCGTTGTCTTCATGCCCAGCACTTTCTCGTAGTGCTTGATTGCTGCAGGCATGTCCATCACTTTCAGGCTGACGTGGCCGATACGCATGACACCCATCACAAGTCTCCTTTGACAACGTTGACACATGGCACGCCGAACCCGGCGAACCCCTTGGAAAATTGTTTCTCGAACTTGCCCGCCACCTCGAGCCGCACTTCGGTGACGGGTGCGACCCGGCAGGCCAGCGTCACGCCGCAGCGCTCGTCTTCGGCACTCACGTGGGCCCGACTGATCGGCCCCAGCGGCAGAACCCGGCCTTCGACGATGCGCACCTTGCAGACACCGCAACCGCCGTTGACGCAGCCCGCCGGGATGCCCTTGCGGCCCAGGCGCAACATGCCGGCCAGCAGGCTTTCGGTGGTGGCGCAGGGATAGCTCTCGCCGGTCTGCGTGCACAGCACGTTCACCTTGGGGCGGGTGTCGAACAAATTCATTGCGTGCCCGGCTAAACGCGCTTGAACAGCGGGCTGCGCTGGGTGTTCGTATCGGCCGCCGAGAGAAACTTCTCGGTGTAGATGTCGCGCTCGAACAGGCGCGACTGCATCAGCGTGCCGATGCAGGCTTCGATCATCACCGGCGGGCCGCACAGGTAGGCCTTGTGGCCGGCAAAGTTGGCACTGAAATGCGCCCTGGCCGCATCGTGCACGAAGCCGCGCGGTCCATCCCACGTGCTGCCCGCAGGCTCGTCGGACAGCGCAGGCACATAGGTGAAGTTGGCGTGCTTCGCGGAGAGCGCGCGAAACTCGGCGTCGTAGTAAAGCTCGTCGCGGGTGCGCTGGCCGTAGACCAACGTGATCGGCTGCGTGCAGCCGCCTTCCAGCAGGTCAAGCATCATCGAGCGCGGGCTCGACAACCCCGAGCCGCCTGCGATGAACAGCATCGGCATGGCGGCCGACTTGCGCACGAAGAAACGGCCATTCGGCCCGGAAATGCGCAGCTTGTCGCCGACCTTGAGCGACTGATGCAAGTAGCCCGTCCCCGCACCCCCGGCAACGATGCGCACGTTCAACTCGATCTCGCCACTGGCCTCTACCTGGGCGGGCGAGTTGGCGATCGAGAAGGCCCGCCCGCCCTCCACGCCGGGGATCGTCAGTTGCACGTATTGCCCGGCCTGGAAGTGGATCGCCCGGTCGAGCTTCAGGAAGATGGCCTTGATGGTCGGCGTCAGGTTGTCGATGCGCGACACGGTGGCGTCGAAGTCGCGCATCGGAATGATCTCGGCATCGGGTTCCTCGTCGATGTCGGCCTCGATCGTCGCGTCGCTTTGCAGCGTGGCGCAGCAGGCCAGCGTCTTCCCGCCGTCGCGCTCGAAGTCCATCAAAGCGAACGGGTTCGGCATTCCGTGATCCACCTCGCCCTCACAGACCTCGACCTTGCAGGTGCCGCACAGTCCGTGGCCGCAGGCATGCGGGATGTAGATGCCCTGGCGCAGCGCGGCGTCGAGCAGCGTTTGGCCGTCTTCGACCTCGATGGTCGCGCCCAGGGGTTCGATGGTGAGTTGATAGCTCATCGTCGTTTCAGAATGCCTGGCGCCCGGGAGTCACGCTGCGCTTGATGCCTTCGAGCGCCGGCGTGCGAAAGCGGATCAGCGACTTGTGCGTCAGGCCGTGGTGGGCCAGCGATTTGCCGAAGTCGGGCCGGAAGCGCTGCGTCGAGTTGAACCACTCGGTGCGCTGCCAG
>JANNEI010000350.1:0-6073 GCA_031378565.1 Burkholderiales bacterium | reverse complement strand
GGTGGCGGTGGCCGCTCCGGTGGCGGCGGCTACGGCGGCGGTGGTGGCAGTGGCGGTCGCTCCGGCGGCGGTGGCGGCTACGGCAGCGGTGGTGGCGGCGGAAGCCGCGGCGGCTACTGATCCAGCAGCACGCTCCAAGCTGACACCGGCCTGTGCGGTGTCATGAAACAGGCGGTGGCGCAATTTGCGTTCACCGCCTTTTCTTTTGTGTCGATCCGTGTCGGTTCCTTTCGCGTCGATTCCGCTCGGGTCGTTCTTGTTGCGCCACAGCAGCTCATCGGTCCAGCTCGAACGACAGTTTCGCAAACGCTTCGCTGTCGCGCTGCGCACCCGGCCGCGCAGTCTGCCGGCTGGCGCCAACGCTGAGGCTGCGCCCGATGCCGAAACGGTGCTGAAACACCACCGAGGTCGTTTGCCCGCGCTCGCTGAAGGCCGCCAGGTTCACCTTCGCGTCGGCCGCGCGTTCATAGCGCGTGCCTTGCCAGACGATTCGCAGCGCGTCGCGCGCGTTGAAGTGCAGCACGCCCAGCCACTGCACGGCCGTGTCGGTGAGCGCGCGGCGACCGTCCGGACTGTCGATGAAGCCCTGCGCCACGCGCTGTTCCGACTCCAGGCCCCAGCCGCCCGGGGTGCTGGCGCGCAGCTTGGCCTCGATCAGCCACACTGCGCCACGGCCCACCCGATCGGCCTCCACGTCCAGCCGCTCCCCGACCTCCAGCTCGGTGGTCAGGCGGGTGAACCACGGGGCCGGGTTGACGCCGTGGTTGGCGGCCACGCTGCGCACCGTGTGCAGGCGACGTCCGCTGCCGGCGCGCTCGGCGTCGAAGCGCAGTTGCACTGACGCTTCGGTGTTGCGCGCGGCAACCATCCAGATGCCGGGGTGGATTCGGCGCGACACGGTGTCGCCCTCGGCCACGCCGTGGCGGGCATCCCGCAGCGTGCTGCGCTGCTGCGCCCACACGAAGGCCTCGAACTCGTAGGCGGTGAAGGCACGCAGGTCGGTTTCACCGAAACGGCGAATGACTTCGGCCTGCACCGTCCGCACGCCGGCCTGGTCGACGAAGCCGTTGTCGTTGCGAAAGCGCGGGCTGACCTGGCTGGCTTCAGCGGTGAAGTTCCAGCCGGGCACACGCTTCCACCACGACGCGAACAGATGGTGACCTGCCTCGCGCCCGGCCTGCACCGCCGCGCCATTGGCATCGAACAATGCCGTGCTGCTGGACAACAGGCCGCGCACGCGAAACTGCTCTTGCTCGCTGGCGCGCCACAGCACATCGGCACCCGCCACCTGGTTGCTGCGGCCGCTGCCGTAGTCACGCACCGACAGCAATCCGCCGGCGGTGAAGGCGTTGCCGTGGGTGCGTCCGCGCAGCAAGGTGGCTTGCGAGCGGCCGTCCTGCAGCGCGGTGTCGGTGCCGAACGGGCCGGGCCGCAGGATCACGCCGCCGCCCGCGTCGTCCAGCGTCAGGCCGGTGGCGTCCGACTGGCTGCCGCGCCACGTGCCGCGCAGGCCCCAGCGCGGGTCGGTCACCGAGCGCGAGTAGAACGAAGCCAATGGCAGGTCCAGCACGTCGGTGCTCTCCAGAAAGAAGCCGCGCTTTTCCTGCACGCTGAGCGCGAAACGGGTGTTGCCGGCGAGCTGCGGCACGTCGAGTTCGACCTGCGAGAAGTCGGGGTTCAGCGTGGCGTCGAAGACCCAGTCGGCGCGTGGCCGCCACTTGATGTCGGCACCGACCGAGATGTCGTTCTTGCGCTGTGAGCCGCCACCATCGGTGTGCCGGGTGGCGCGCGCCGTAAGCTCCGGCCGCACCGACAGGAAGCTGCGCTCGCGCACCCGCTCGGCCACGTCGGCGAGGCCGTCGATCTCCTGCAGCTCGGCAATGAAGTTCAGCGCGTCCTTCGTCAGCGGTGCGCTCAGCAACAACATGCTCGCCTCGCGCGGGATGCTGCGCGTCACCATCAGCCGCCACGGCAGCCCACCATCGAACGGATAGCGCAGCGTGAGCAGCGGCAAGCGGATTTCAACGCTGTAGCCGTCGGGCAGACGCTGCACGGCGGCGTCGACTTCGAAGTCGGGCGAGAAGTCTTCGTTGTCGGTGTCGGCGATGTACATGCCGTCGGCCACCACGCCCGCCGCATTGACGCGAACGAACTGCGCCGAGCGGCGTGTGCCCGCCGGGTCGAGGATCACCGCGACGAAGTCCTGGTCGCGCCGCACCTGGTCGCGGCGGGTCAGCGGCGCGCGGATGTCGGCAGGTGCGGGGTCGAAGGCGCGGATGCCGAAGGTGATGCCGGTGTCGTCCAGCACCAACTGAAGCGTGGTGCGGTAGGCCGCAGGCGCGGGCCGTTTGTCGACGGGCAGGTACTGCACGAAGGCATCGTGGATCGGTGCGCGCTGCCACACCGCTTCGTCCAGCAGGCCGTCGATGCGCGGCACCACCTCCGCGGCGTCCAGTCGCACCGCGCGCGGGCGTGTGGCGTTCGGACTGGGGGTGGCGGCCTGGGCGCTGCTGTCGAGGCAGAGGAAGGTCGAAATCAGGGCTGCCGCAACGCGGCGGCCGAAGGAAAACTCACACATGGTCGGGGCTCTCGCAAAGCGTCGCGCGCACCTCGAATGGCGCTGCGCTGCTTGACTCTGAAGCGTCCACACGACGCGGTGTGGACGGATGCGGTTCGGGCGCGAGGCCCGTCAGGCGAAGAGGGTGCGAATCATGGGAGCCTCCTTGTCGCAGTGAGCGACGGCAAGAAGAGAAGGCGCGCAGTTTAGGGTGGCAAACCAAGGCACGCGAACCGGGTAGACCCGGATGTTGCGTGCGCCGCACGCGTTCACTCGTCCCGCCGGCGCTTGCGGGGCCGCCCGGCAAGCAGGCGATCGAACAGCGGATCGGGCAGCGCGCGCAACAGCTTGGCCACGATGCCCATCTGCCACGGAATCACGCGGTAGCTGACGCCGGCTTCGATGGTGCTGAACGCCTGCTCGGCAAACGCCGCGGGCTGCATCAGGAACGGCATCTTGTAGCGGTTGGCGCGGGTCAGCGGCGTGTCGATATAGCCCGGGCCGAGCGTCACCACCTTGACCCCGAACGGGCGGCATTCGCCGCGCAGGCTTTCGCAGTAGCCGATGACGGCGGCCTTGCTGGCGCAGTACGCGCCGTGGCCGGGCAGCCCGCGAATGCCGGCCACGCTGGCGATGCCCACCAGGCGGCCGTTGCGCCGCTCGCACATCGCCTGCACGAAAGGCTGGAAGGTGGCGGCCAGCCCGAGGTTGTTGGTCTCGAAGGTGGCGCGCATGACTTCCAGATCGGCGAGTTGCGCCGTGTCCATGCCGACGCTGATGCCGGCGTTGGCGATCACCACGTCGGGCACACCCTGAGCGGCGATGCAGGCGCGCCCCGCCCCGGTGATGCTGGCGATGTCGCGCACATCGGCGGCGTAGACGGCGAAGCGGTCTGCCCCCAGGCCTTGCGCCACCGCCCAGGCCTGCACCTCGGCAGCGCGCCGCGCCACCAGGGCGAGCCGGTAGCCCGACTGATAAAACCGCGCCGCCAGGGCTTGGCCGATGCCGCTCGATGCGCCCGTGATGAAGGCCAGTGGGGCGTTCATTGACAGCTCACTTGCGCGGCGCGGCAAACGTTGCGCGCACCCGGCCCCTGAGTTGCAGCAAGCCCGCCAGGTTGTCGTAATCCAGCCCGTCGGCATGCACCACCGTGCCGCCCCGCGTGACCGTCACCGGCAAGTGGGACCGCACCTGCTCGGTGGCCAGGAAGGCGTGCAGGAACTCGCCGCGGAACTCGATTGCGTCTTCGCCCGCGACGGCCCCGCGCGTGACATGCGCGCCACCCAGCAGCTGCACTTCGGTGGCATCACCGTTGCCCAGCGCGCGACGCGCCGTGGCCAGCGTCACGCGGCCATCGGGGGCGATGGATTTGACCCGCACGTTGTCGACTTCGAGGGTGTCGGTGTCGGGGTAGTGGCGCATCACGTCGCCTTCGAGTTGCGCGCGCAGCGGCCCCAGCGGCGTGAAGCGCTGCACCGTGAACTGCGACATCGTGTAGTCGGGCTCGTGACCGACCGGTGCGTCCAGCGGCGCACCGTCGGGCAGCGGCGTGTTCTTGACCAGCCACCAGGTGCCCAGCACCAGCAAACCCATCAGCAGCAGCGGCAGGTAGGCGGACACGAACTCCAGCACGCGCAGGTGATGCCGCCGGTTCACGGCGTGGTCGCTCGGCGGTGGCGCGGCCGGCAAAACCAGCGCGGGCAACTCGATCACGGCGCGCTCGCGTCGAGCGTGGTCAGGTGACCGCGCAGCAAGCCGGCGTAGCGGCCGGCCGCGGTCAGCAGCAGGTCGCAGCATTCGCGCGCGGCACCGTGGCCGCCGTGCAGGGTGGTGACGAAGTGCGCCACGGCCTTGACCTCGGCGTGCGCGTTGGCGGGCGCGCAGGCAAACGCGGCCCGCGTCAGCAGCGGCAGGTCGGGCCAGTCGTCGCCCATCACGGCCAGCGCGGGCCAGTCGAGCTGCAAGGTCTGCATCACAGCGGCGGCCGCGGCCAGCTTGTCGTGCGCGCCGTAGACCGCATGCGCGATGCCGAGGTCGGCCACCCGCCGCCGCACGGCCGGCGAATCGCGCCCGGTGATCACGACCGGCACGATGCCGCCTTGCGCCAGCAGCTTGAGGCCGTGGCCGTCGAGTGTGTTGAAGGCCTTGAACTCCTCACCGCGTTCGCTCAGGTAGATGCGCCCGTCGGTCAGCACCCCGTCCACATCGAAGATCGCGGCACGAATGCCCTGCGCCTGCAGCAGCAGTTCGGGAGCAAAGCTGGCGACCGGTTGCAGGCCCTGCGGCACGGGCAGCGCCATCAAATGACCTTGGCGCGCATCAGATCGTTGAAGTTGAGCGCGCCGACCAGCACGCCAGCGGCATCGACCACCAGCACGCTGGTGATGCGGTGCTGTTCCATCACGTCGGCGGCGTCCACCGCCAACGCGTCGTCGCGCACCACGCGCGGGTTCGGGTGCATCACCTCGGCCGCCGTCAGCGCGCGCAGATCCTTGCCCTGTTCGACCAGCCGGCGCAGGTCGCCGTCGGTGAAGATGCCCAGCACGCGGCCCTGCGCGTCGGCCACCGCGGTGGCACCCAGGCCTTTGTCGGTCATCACGCGCATGGTGTCGATGAAAGGCAGTTCGGGGGCCACGCGGGGCACGGCGTCGCCGCTGCGCATCACGTCGCGCACATGGGTCAGCAGCTTGCGGCCCAGGCTGCCGCCGGGGTGCGACCGGGCGAAGTCTTCTTCGCGAAAACCACGCGCATCCAGCAGCGCCACCGCCAGCGCATCGCCGAGCGCCATCTGCGCCGTGGTGCTCGCCGTCGGTGCCAGGTTCAGCGGGCAGGCCTCCTGGTCGACCGCGCTGCTCAGCGTGAAGTCGGCGTGTTGCGCCAGCGTCGAGTCGGGCCGGCCGGTCATCGCCACCAGCGTGACGCCGACGCGCTTGAGGGCTGGCAGGATCGCCGCCAGCTCGTCGCTCTCGCCCGAGTTCGAGATCGCCAGCACCACGTCGCCCGACGTGACCATGCCGAGGTCGCCGTGGCTGGCTTCGGCCGGGTGCACGAACATTGCCGGCGTGCCGGTGGACGCCAGCGTGGCGGCGATCTTGCGGCCGACGTGGCCGCTCTTGCCCATCCCCATCACGACCACGCGGCCGCGGCCGTTCAGCATCGCTTGCACCGCGCTGGCAAAGCCCGCGCCCTGCCGGTCCTTCAAGCCGAGCAGGGCCTGCGCCTCGATGTCGAAGGTGTCGCGCGCCAACTGCAGCGCGCGGGCGGCGTCGAAGGCGGGGCGGGCAGCGGGCGAATGGGTGAAAGCGTCCATTAGGATGGGGTGAAGGCAACGCGCCATTTTAGGCACGCCCCTCCCCTGCGCTGACTCATGGCTTCCACCCTCGAACTGGTCCTGCTGTACCTCGTCGCCGCGGTGGCCGGCGTGGTCGCGTGCAGGTCGCTCAAGTTGCCGCCGATGCTGGGCTATCTGGCAGTCGGCGTGCTGATCGGGCCGCACGCGCTGGCGCTGGCCAAGGA
>JANNEI010000173.1:0-3963 GCA_031378565.1 Burkholderiales bacterium | reverse complement strand
CCCGAGTCGGCCCACGGCACCAACCCGGCCAGCGCCCAGATGGCCGGCATGCAGGTGGTGGTGGTGAAGTGCGACGCCAGCGGCAATGTCGACCTCGATGACCTGCGCGCCAGGTGCGAGCAGCACAGCGCCGCGTTGGCCGCGGTGATGATCACCTACCCCTCGACCTACGGCGTGTTCGACACCCACGTCAGGGAAATCTGCGCCCTGGTGCACCTGCACGGCGGGCGCGTTTACGTTGACGGTGCCAACATGAACGCGCTGGTGGGCGTGGCCGCGCCCGGCGAGTTCGGCGGCGACGTGAGCCACCTCAATTTGCACAAGACGTTTTGCATTCCCCACGGTGGTGGCGGCCCCGGCGTGGGACCGGTTTGCGTGGTGGCAGACCTGGTGCCGTTCCTGCCGGCACACCATGCGTCGGGCCTGGTCACGCCGCAGGGCGTGGGTGCCATCAGCGCTGCGCCGCTGGGCAACGCGGGGGTTCTGCCGATCAGCTGGATGTACGTTCGCATGATGGGCGCGCAGGGGCTGCAAGCCGCCACCGAAGTGGCCATCCTGAGCGCCAACTACGTGGCTGCGCGGCTGGCCGACCACTACTCCATCCACTACAGCAGCGAGATCGAAGCCTTCAAGGGCGGCGGCGTGGCGCACGAATGCATTCTCGATCTGCGTCCGCTGAAAGACAGCTCGGGCATCAGCGCGGAAGACGTGGCCAAACGCCTGATCGACTACGGCTTCCACGCGCCGACGCTGAGCTTTCCGGTGGCCGGCACGCTGATGGTCGAGCCGACCGAGAGCGAGCCGCTGCACGAACTCGACCGTTTCGTCGACGCGATGATCGCGATCCGCGGCGAGATTCGCAAGGTCGAAGCCGGCACATGGCCGCGCGACGACAACCCGCTGAAGGCCGCGCCGCACACCGCCGAAGCCCTGCTGCACGCCGACTGGCCGCACGCCTACACGCGCGAAGAAGCGGCGTTCCCGCTGGCGTCGCTGCGCCGCGCCAAGTACTGGTCGCCGGTGGGCCGCGTCGACAACGTGTTTGGCGACCGCAACCTGATGTGCAGTTGCCCGCCGCTGAGCGACTACGCGCAATGACCCAGCCCTCAGGGTTGCGCCGGGCTCAACGTCGACGGTGACTTGCGGCCGTAGGCAAGAAGACTCGCAGCCGCGGTTGCGCGCACCTTGCGCCGCAAGAAGCCGCTCCAGCCCAGCAGCAGCCCGGGCATGCCGAGCGCCTGACGAGACCAGCGCCAGAAGCTGAATCGGTCCAGGTGCCGCACGATCAGGCCGTCGCGAAACCCGAAGCTCGCGTCGATGATGTTGTGCACCTTGCGCCCGGTCGACGAGAAGGTGTAGCGCGCCTCCCAGTGAGCGCTGCCAGTGCTGTCGTCGGCAACGATCTGGCCGTATTCGACCTGCATGTCGCGCCCGCGCGAGCACAGCATGTGCCACATCAGGCCGGCGTCGTCACCGTGCAGGTCGAAGGCTTCGTCGCTGAAATGCACCTCGGGGTGGTAGCAACTGGCCATGGCGCTCGCGTCACGCCTGCGCAGGGCGAGGTAGAAGCGTTCGATCAACGCGGCATTGGGATGCATCGCTTCCCTTTCGGCAGTGTCCAGACAGTCGTTAGGGTAGCTGGTTTTGACGGCTGGCGACCACCGCGACCCGGGTGATCGCGCACCTCGTGAAGGCCCACATGGCACCACAGAAGGGCATCGGCTGGCACCGCCATGAAGCCGAATTCCAGACCGTCCTCATGACCCAGGGTTGGTGACCCCTGCGCCGGCCCGGATGCCCTCGGGGATCGACCGATGTGCTGGCAGGATCGAAGGGCTCGATCGCTAGAAGTCCATGTCCAGCTCTTCGATGTCGTCGGGCTCCTGTTTGGCGGCGCTCACCCACTCCTTCATTTCCGGCATTGCCATGATGGTTCGGCAGTACAGGATGCACGGCTTCGTCAGTTTCACGTCGTAGGTCAGGAAGCGGGTGACGACCGGGGCGTACATCGCGTCGGCCATTCCGCGCTGGCTGCCGAAAAGGAACGGGCCGCCATAAGTCGCCAGGCATTCGGTCCAGATCTCGACGATGCGGTCGATGTCGGGCTGCGCACCGGCCCACACCTTGTGCCCCGGGAACATGGCCTTGAGGTTCATCGGCAGCGAGGCGCGCAGGTTCGCGAAGCCCGAATTCATCTCGCCGCTGACCGAGCGGCAGTGCGCCCGCGCGATGCGTTCGGCAGGCATCAGCCCCGCCTGCGGCTTGATCTCGTTCAGGTACTGCGCAATCGCCAGCGTGTTCCAGACCTTCGCGCCGTCGTGCGTCAGGCACGGCACGCGGATCGACGGGGCCAGCAGCAGCAACTCCTTGCGCGCGTCGGCATCGTCGGGCGAGACCATCACCTCGCTGAACTCGAGCCCCGCAAAGCGCGCCATCAGCCAGCCGCGCAACGACCACGACGAATAGTTCTTGCTGCTCAGCGTCAGGCTGGCAGCCGGTTTGGCCGCCGGCTTGCGCGAAGCGGTCTTGGGCTTCGTGGGGGTCGCGACGGGCATGGCGGGCTCTTCAGGGCGGGGTGACCCCCCGGACGTTTGCAAGCGGTGTGCCACGGCGCTGGCGCGTTAGTTGCTGATGGCAACGCACCACTCGATCGGGGAGATCCCATGATGTACCAGGCCTACCAGGCGCAGTCGGATTTGATGTGGCCGCTTCGCGCTCTCGCGAAGATGTCGCACCCGCTGCTGCTGGACCCGGGACTCGGGATGTCCGGCCGGCCCTCGAACCGCAAGCTGGCCGCGGCGTGCAAGCTGCTGGAACTCGCAGCGGTCACCCACCAATGCCCGGCCTGGGGAATCGACAGCGTGATGGACAAGGGCGAGAGCGTGCCCGTCACCGAAGAAGTGGTGCTCAGCACGCCCTTCGCGACGCTGCTGCGCTTCCGCAAACCGGGCAGCGCGGCGCAGCCCAAGGTGCTGGTGGTGGCACCGATGTCGGGCCACTTCGCGACCCTGCTGCGCGACACCGTGCGCACCGTGCTGCAAGACCACGACGTTTACGTGACCGACTGGCACAACGTGCGCGATGTGCCGCTGTCCGCCGGGCGCTTCGGCCTGGACGAGTACACCGAACACATCATCGACTTTCTTGCGGCGATGGGCCCGAACGCCAACGTGATCGCCGTCTGTCAACCCTGCGTGGCGGCCGTCGCGGCGGTGGCCTTGATGTCGGAGGACCAGCACCCGGCCACACCGGCGAGCCTGACCTTGATGGCCGGCCCGATCGACTGCCGGATCAGCCCCACCGCAGTCAACAAGCTGGCCGCCACGAAGCCGATCGGCTGGTTCGAGAAAAACCTGATCAGCCGCGTGCCGTGGCTGCACGGCGGCGGCGGCCGGCGCGTGTACCCAGGCTTCGTGCAGCTCTCGGCCTTCATGAGCATGAACAAGGAGCGCCACGCCAACGCGTTCAAGGCGTACTACCAGCACCTGGTGGACGGCGAGTTCGACAAGGCCGAAGTCACGCGCACCTTCTACGAGGAATACATGGCGGTGGCCGACCTGTCAGCCGACTTCTACCTGGAAACCGTCAGCCTCGTTTTCCAGGAGCACGCACTGCCCAAGGGCGAGTTGCGCTTTCGGGGCCGCGCCGTGAACCCGGCCGCGATCCGCCGCACCGCGCTGCTGACGATCGAAGGCGAGCGCGACGACATCTGCGCCGTCGGCCAGACGCTTGCCGCGCAAGACCTGGCGAGCAGCCTGCGCCCGTACATGCGCAACCACCACGTGCAGCCCAACGTCGGCCACTACGGCGTGTTCAGTGGCAGGCGCTGGCAGAACCACATCTACCCGGTGGTGCGCGGCGTGATTCACAACTCGCGCCAGGACATGCACACCGCGCGCTGAATCAGTCCTTCGACGCAGGCATGTGCGCGCCCATCACGCCACCCATGCCAACCGCCTCGGG
>JANNEI010000113.1:0-9790 GCA_031378565.1 Burkholderiales bacterium | reverse complement strand
GTTTGGCCTCCAGCGCGCCAGTGGGTCGTGATGGGCGTGAAGCACCTCGACGCCGTGATGGCCATCGAGACGGCGTCGTACGAGTTTCCGTGGAGCCGCGGCAACTTCGTCGATTCGCTCGCCTCGGGCTATCCCGCGCAGGTTCTCCTCGATGCGGATGGGGGGCTGCTCGGCTACATCGTCGCCATGCTGGGCGTCGGCGAATGGCACCTGCTCAACATCACCGTCGCACCCGGCGCGCAGGGGCAGGGACATTCCCGCTTCATGCTCGACCGCATCGTGGCGATGTGCCGCGAGCAGCGCGCCGCCACCCTGTGGCTGGAGGTGCGCGAAAGCAATGCGCGCGCGCAGGCGGTCTATGTCCGCTGCGGCTTCACCCGTGTCGGTGTGCGGCGCGGCTACTACCCGGCCGCCGACAGCCGGCGCGAGGACGCCGTCGTGATGCGGCTGGTGGTCGAGGCAGCAGCTTCCGAAGCGGGTGCCGGATGATGGGCTGGACCGAGCGCCAGGCATCGATGTTGAAGGAAATGGGGCTGCGCGTGGACGTGCAGCGCGAGCCTATCGAGTTGGCCGATCCGGTTGCCGACGCTCTTGCCGACGCTGTTGCAGTGTCACCCGGCCCGCCGGTTCAGCGCGTGCGCCCGGCAAGGGAAGCACCGGCTGTGTCCGATGCGCCGGTGTTGTTCACCGGGGCGGTGGTGAACGGCGACAGCATTGCACGGATGGACTGGCCCGCGCTGCGCGAGGCCGTGGCCGGCTGCACCGCCTGCACGCTGTGCCAGGGGCGCACCCAGACCGTGTTCGGATGCGGCAACACGCGTGCGCACTGGATGGTGGTGGGCGAGGCCCCCGGCGAAAAGGAAGATGCCCAGGGCGAGCCCTTTGTCGGTGCGTCGGGCCAGCTGCTCGACAACATGCTGCGCGCCATCGGCCTGAGCCGCGACGCCGGCGGCACTGACCCGCGCACCGACCCGTCGCGCCAGGTCTACATCGCCAACAGCGTGAAGTGCCGGCCGCCGCGCAACCGCAACCCCGCGCCCGAAGAACTCGCGCAGTGCGAGCCCTTCCTGATCCGTCAGGTGGCGCTGGTGCAGCCGAAGATCATCCTGGCGATGGGCAAGTTTGCGGTGCAAAGCCTGCTGCGCAGCCAGGAGCCCATCGGCAGGCTGCGCGGTCGCGTGCACCGCTACCAGGGCGTGCCGCTGATCGTCACCTACCACCCGGCCTATCTGCTGCGCAACCTCGACGAGAAGGCCAGGGCGTGGGACGACCTTTGTCTGGCCCTGGAAACCGTCGCGGCCGAGAGCGTTTGAGCCCGTTTGTCGCGGGGTTCGGGGGATGTCGCCGCGCCCGGGCGCGCCTATGATCGATCCACGCACCCCTGTGGCGACGATGGACGCAGCCCTCATTTCAACGACACCTGAGCCGTCCCTCTGGGACGAGTTGCCCGACATGGCGCTGCTGCTGGCTGTCAACGGCGACGCATTGCGTTTCAACCGCGCATTCGCCGAACAGTGGGGGGCCACCGGTGCGGCGCTGTCCGGGCCGCCCTGGACCGACCTGCTGACCGCCGAGGCGCATGAGTCACTGAGCGAGGCGCTGGCCCTTGGCCACGACTTCACGCTGTTGCTGCAACTCCGCCTTGCGCGCCCGGGTGAGGAAACCCCGCGCTGGCTGAACTGCGCAGCGCGCTGGCGGCCTGACCCCTCGAACTACCTGTGCCTGCTGCATGACGTGACCGCCATTCGGCAGGCCGAATTGCTGGCGGAAGCGAAGACCGCCCGGGTGCAACTGCTGGCGGACAACGTGCCTGCGTTGATCGCCTACTACGACGCCGCCAGCTTCAGGTGCGAGTTCGCCAACAGCCGCTACGCCGAAACCTTCGGCTGGGATCGGCTCTCGATCCTGGGGCACACGGTGGCCGAGGTGATCGGCGAGGCGGCGGCGCAGCAGATCCAGCCGCAGGTGAACCAGGTGCTTCAGCAACGGCGCGCGGCGGCCTACGAACGCCAACTGCCAAGTCGCGACGGCAGCGTGCGCTGGGTCGAAGTGAACCTGCTGCCGCACCTGGACGAGCGCGGCGAGCCCGTGGGTTGCTTCGTGCTCATTTCCGACATCACCCGGCACCGCGTGGCGGAACAGGCCGTGCGCGAGTCCGAGGAGCGCCTGGCCAAGTTCATGCAAGCCAGCACCGAGGGCATCGTGTTCCACAAGGACGGCATCATCACCGACGCCAACCCACCCCTTTGCGAGCTGACGGGCTTCGCGCTGGACGAAATTCTGGGACGGCGCACGCTGGACTTCATCGCGCCCGACCACGTGGCCCGCGTGGCGGCGGTCACCGCGTCGGGCCAGGAGACGGCGTACGAAAGCGTACTGATCGACCAGTCGGGCCAGCGCATCCCGGTCGAGTTCATCGTGCGCACCATGATGCGCAACGACGAGCGCATGCGCATGACGATCGTGCGCGACCTGCGCGACCGTCATGCGGCGCAAGCGCACATTCATCACCTGGCCCACCACGACACGCTCACCGGCCTGCCCAACCGCTACGCGTTCATGGAGCACATCGACCAGCTGATGCTGGCCCATGCGGCAGCCAAAGGCGGCGCTGCCCCGGACGGCGCTGCGGATGCTGTCTTGGCGGGTGAACGCAGCGTGCCTGTCGATGGCCGGCTGGCGCTGCTGTTCATCGACCTCGACCACTTCAAGCGCGTCAACGATTCGCTGGGCCACCTGGTGGGCGACACCATGCTGCGCACCGTGGCCGCGCGCATCACCGCCAAGCTGCGCAACACCGACGTGGTGGCGCGTTTCGGCGGCGACGAGTTCATGGTGCTCATGACCGGCGTGGCACACATCTCCGATGTGGAGGAGGTGGCGCAAAAGCTGCTGCTCGCCATCCAGGCCCCGGTGGACGTGGAGGGTCGCCCGCTGACCGTCACCCCTTCCATCGGCATCGCCATGTATCCCGGCGACGGCGGCTCGCCCGACGACCTCATCCGCCATGCCGACACCGCCATGTACCTGGCCAAGGCGCGTGGGCGCGCCCACTACCGTTTTTTCGACCCGTCGATGGCGAGCCTGGCCTACGCCGCACTGGTGATGGAAGGCGAACTGGCGCATGCGCTGGAGCGCAACGAGTTCGAGCTTTTCTTCCAGCCCCAGGTCAGCGCCGACCGCTTTGCACTGGTCGGTGCCGAAGCGCTGATCCGCTGGAACCACCCGACCCGCGGGCTGTTGCTGCCGGGCGAATTCCTGCCGGTGCTCGAGCAGCAGCGGCTGATGTTGCCGATCGGGCACTGGGTGCTTCGCCAGGCCGTGCATCTGGCGGGCCGCTGGCAGCGCCAGGGGCTGCGCGTGGGGCCGGTGGCCGTGAACCTGTCGACGCTGCAGTTTCAGTCTGCCGACTTCGTGCGGTCGGTGGCCCAGGCGCTGCGCGAAGAAGGCGTGCCGGGTGCCATGGTCGAGCTGGAGCTGACCGAGCGCATGCTGATGGACGACGTGGCCGAGGTCAGCGCGCGGCTGCGCGAGATCAGCGCGCTCGGCATCCGCATCTCGGTCGACGATTTCGGCACCGGCTATTCGTCGCTCGGGCACCTGAAGGAGCTGCCCATCGACAAGGTCAAGATCGACCGCTCCTTCGTGCACGATCTGCCCGCCAACCGCGATTCGGCCGCCATCTCGCGCGCCATCATCCAGATGGGCAAGAGCCTGGGCCTGGCCGTGATGGCCGAGGGCGTCGAAACCGAAGCGCAAAGCGAATTCCTGGCCACCCAGGGCTGCGACGAGTTGCAGGGTTTGTGGATCAGCCCGCCGCTGTCGGTGGACGCCTTCGAGGCCTGGGTGCGAGAGCACGGCGCGGGCCGCGATGAGCCCGACCTGTTTCGGTGAATCGAAGCCGGCCCCGCCGCCTCACTTCTTCTTCACCGCCCGCGTCCAGTCGGCCAGCGACACCTGCCTGCCGCGTGCCACGGTGAGCTGCCCCGCCGGTGCGTTCTTCGACAGCGTGGAGCCGCCGCCGATGGTGGCACCCGCGCCGAGGGTGATCGGGGCCACCAGCACACAGTTGCTGCCCACGTGCACGTCATTGCCGATCACCGTGCGGTGCTTGTTGGCACCGTCGTAGTTGGCGGTGATGCTGCCCGCGCCGAAGTTCACCCGCTCGCCCACGGTCGCGTCGCCCAGGTAGGCCAGGTGGTTCGCCTTGGCCCCTTTGGCCAGGGTGGAATTCTTGACTTCGACGAAGTTGCCGATGTGCACCTCGTCGCCCAGGTCGGCCCCCGGGCGCAGCCGCGCGAACGGCCCGACCCGCGCGCCCGCGCCCACCTTCACGCCGGCCTGTTCGCCGTCGATGTGGGTGAAGGCGTGGATCACCGCGCCGGCCGCAATCGCGGCGTTGCGGATCACGCAGTTCGGCCCGATGCGCACGTTGTCGCCCAGCGTCACGCGGCCTTCGAAGATGCAGTTGACATCGATCTCCACATCCATGCCGCAGACCAGTTCCCCGCGCACATCGAAGCGCGCGGGGTCGGCCAGGCGCACGCCCGCTTCCAGCAGCGCCTCGGCCCGCGCGCGCTGATAGCGGCGCTCCAGGTCGGCCAATTGCAGGGGGCTGTTGACGCCCAGCACCTCGGTGTCGCTGTGCGGCTGCGTGGCCGCCACCGGCACGCCGTCGGCCACCGCCATCGCGACGATGTCGGTCAGGTAGTACTCGCCTTGCACGTTGTCGTTTTTCAGGTTTGCCAGCCAGCGCCTGAGCAGCGGCGTGGGCACCGCCAGCATGCCGGTGTAGACCTCGCGGATGCTGCGTTGTGCGGGCGTGGCGTCCTTGTGTTCGACGATGGCGCGCACCGCGTCGCCTTCGCGCACGATGCGGCCATAGCCGGCGGCGTCCGGCAGGTCGATGGTCAGCAGCGCCAACGTCGTTCCGCCGCACAGGTCGACCAGAGCCTGCGCCGTGGCCGCCTCGATCAGCGGCACGTCGCCGTTCAGCACCAGCGTGATGCCGTCGTCGTGCAGCGCCGGCACGGCCTGCTGCACCGCGTGCCCGGTGCCGAGCTGCGGCATCTGGCGCACGAATTGCATGTGCGGCGTGGTTCCGGACAGCGCCGCCTCCACCGAGTCGGCCCCGTGGCCGGTGATGACGACAATGCGGTCGGCCGACAACTGCGCTGCGGTATGCAGAACATGCTGCAATAGACTTTTGTCGGCCAGCCGGTGCAGCACTTTCGGCAGCGCCGATTTCATCCGGGTGCCTTTGCCCGCAGCCATGATCACGATGTCCAAAATCATGCGTTCATCCTTCATTCGATGCTCGATTATCGGTGTGCTGGCGCTGGCCTTCAGCGTTCTCGGCGGCTGCAGCGCGGTGCGCTTCGGCTACAACCAGGCCCCCGATCTGGCGTATTGGTGGCTCGACGGCTACGTGGACTTCACCGACGTGCAGACGCCGCGCGTGCGCCAGGAACTGGCGGCGTGGTTCGCGTGGCACCGCGCCACGCAACTGCCCGACTACGCCGCCCTGCTGTCGCGCACCCAGGCGCAAATCACCGAGCCGACCACGCCTGCGCAGGCCTGCCAGTGGTACGAGGAAGCATCTGCGCGCTTCGATACCGCCTTCGAGCGCGCGCTGCCGGCGGTGGCCGCGATCGTGCAAACGGCCACGCCGCAGCAACTGCTGCACCTGGAACGCAAGTTCGCGAAGAACAACGAGGAGCTGGTGTCGGACTACGCGCAGGCCGACGCTGAGGAGCGGGCCAGGATCTCGGCCAAGCGCGTGGTCGAGCGGGCCGAGTTCTTCTACGGCAGGCTCGACGAGGCCCAGCGTGAGCGCCTGATCAAGTCTTTGCCGACGTCGCCGTTCGACGCCGATGTGTGGCTGGCCGAGCGCAAGGCGCGGCAGCAGGACTTGCTGCAAACGATGCGTCGCCTGCTGGCTGAAAAGGCTGGCACCGAGCAGATCCAGACCGCCGTGCGGGTGCTGGTCGAGCGCAGCCGGCGCTCGCCGCGCGAGCCGTACCGCGCCTACCAGCAGCGGCTGACGCAGTACAACTGCGCGATGGCCGCCCAGACCCACAACCTCACCACGCCCGCCCAGCGGCGGGTGGCGGTGCAGAAGCTGAAGGGCTGGGAAGACGACTTTCGCGCGCTGGCGGCCGAGCCGGTTCGCTGACCTGCCCCCTCCTCCGGCGGAGGCGAGAGCCGGCAAATCAATGAGTGATTTGCGTCGTCACCCGCCGCGGGTTGGTGCCGCTGGCCGGAAAGTCTTTCAGCGCCGCTTCGTACATGGCGCCGAGCAGCGAGTTGATCGATGGTGATCCGCCGTCGTTCGACGCGCGCGCCTCGTACAGCGGCTCGCCACTCTTGCGGTCGCGAATCAGCAGCGCCACCTCGCGCTCGTAGGTCGACGGGTAGTAGGCGTTGCCGAAACCGAACCCGAGCCCGAATCCGCCGCCCCGAAACTGTCGGCTGCCATAACTGCGGTACAGGCCGCCGCGCCACCAGAACGGATCGTCGTAGGGCGAGCGGTCCTGGATGTTGACGCGGGCTCCGAGCTGCACGCTCACATCGGCGCTGCGGCTGTCGGTGGCCGGCGTGAAGCCTGCGAACTCCATGGCGCGCGAGGCTGCGTCTTCAAGCGTGCGCTGCTGTTCGGGGTTGGCCTGCTGCGATGGCAGGCGCTCGAAGGCGTAGGTCGCCGGCTTGCGCTCGGCCGGCCACTGGCTGAAGGTGGACACCTCGCTGCTGAGGTTGTTCATCGCGGCGCAGCCCGTGAGGGCCGCAAGTGCCGCGGCGGTGATGCTGGTCTTCCACATGGCGTGCCTCCTGTTGAAAAAGGCGGAAATATTCAGTCGGTGTGCAGTCGAATGGCGCTGGACGCGCGCGTCCCGCATTCCTCCTCATCGAAGGCGCGGTCGCCGCCCGGCTGGGCCACGCCTGTGGCTTGGAGTGTCGTGAAGGGGTGCAGGTTCCGGTCCATCAGGTGCGAGGGAACGACATGGGCCATGGCACTGAACATGTTCTCGATGCGGCCCGGGAATTCACGCTCCCACTCGCGCAGCATCTGCCTGATCTGCACCCTTTGCAAGTTGTCCTGGCTGCCGCAGAGCGTGCACGGAATGATCGGGAACGCGCGGTGCGCGGCCCAGCGTTCGAGGTCGGTTTCTGCCACGTAGGCCAGCGGTCGGATCACCACGTTGCGCCCGTCGTCGCTGACCAGCTTCGCGGGCATGCCTTTCAGCCTGGCACCGAAGAACATGTTCATCAGCAGCGTCTGCAACATGTCGTCACGGTGGTGACCGAGTGCAATCTTGGTCGCACCCAGTTCGCCCGCCACCCGGTACAGGATGCCTCGGCGCAGCCGCGAGCACAGGCCGCAGGTGGTGTTGCCCTCGGGGATCACGCGCTTGACGATCGAGTAGGTGTCCTGGTTTTCGATGTGGAACGGCACGCCCAGCCCGGCCAGGTAGTCGGGCAGCACCTGCGGCGGAAAACCGGGCTGCTTCTGGTCCAGGTTGACCGCCACCAGGTCGAAGTGGATCGGTGCGCGGCGTTGCAGGTTGAGCAGGATGTCGAGCAGGGCATAGCTGTCCTTGCCGCCCGACACGCACACCATCACCTTGTCGCCTTCCTCGATCATGTTGAAGTCGATGATGGCATGGCCGGTCAGGCGGTGCAGGCGCTTGGAAAGCTTGCTGAGCGACACCGATTGCTTGTCGGGCGCGAGGTCCGACACAGGCTCGCCGTCCAGCACGGCGCTCATGCTTTCAGCCCGAACACTTCGCAGCCCACCGCATCGCAGTCGGGGTACACGTCGGGCTTTTCGGTGGACACGCGGGCGGCCTTCACGCGCGGGTGCGCCAGCATCAGCGCCAGCACGTCGTCGCACAGGGTTTCCTGCAAATGGATGTGGCCGCGTTGCACGCGCTCGCTGATGGTGCGCCGGATGAAGTCGTAGTCGACCACTTCGTCCAGTTCGTCGGCCTTCGGGGTCGACAGCGCCAGCGGAATGTACAGATCGACATTGATCAGCACGCGCTGTTCGGCCCGCTTCTCGAAATCGTGCACACCGATGTTGATGCGCACCGCGTAGTCGCGCAGGAACAGGCGCCGGCAGTCCATCAGGCTGGGGTGGCTGAGCAGGCTTTGCATGGGGAATGAGCTCTCGGGTTCAGTGGGCTTTGTCTGGATTGGCGATGAACATCACGTCGCGGGCCTGCGCCTGCAAATGCTGCCCGCCGTCGACCAGCAAGGTGGTGCCGGTGATGGCCGGCGATTCGATCAGGAAGCGCACCGCACGCGCAATGTCGGCGGGCGTCGACGATCGATTCAGCGGCGTCAGCGCGTGCGACTGCGTGAACTCGGGTTCGGTCATCGTGCCCGACGGCAGCGTCACGCCGGGTGCCACGCCGCAGACGCGCAGCTGCGGTGCCAGCGCCTGCGCCAGCATCACGGTGGCTGTTTGCAGCGCTGCCTTCGAGAGCGTGTACGAGAAGTAGTCCGGGTTCGGGTTCCACAGCTTCTGGTCCAGCAGATTGACGATGCAGCCGACCTCGGCGCAGCCACTCAGATGCTGATGCAGCGCCGTTGCCAGCAACACCGCCGGGGCGGTGTTGGCGCGCCAGTGCCGTTCCATCGCCGCATGGCTGAAGGTCTGCGCCGTGTCGTACGCGAACGCCGAGGCGTTGTTGACCACCGCATCGAGCCGCTTGAAGTGCGCCACCACCGCAGGCACCAGGGCGCGGCAGGCAGCCTCGTCGGACAGGTCGGCCTGGAACGCCGCCGCGGCTGCGCCGGCCGCTTGCGCGTCGCGCGCCGTGGCCTGTGCCTCGGCTTCGGAGTCGCGGTAATGCACCGCCACATCGAAGCCGCTGGCGGCCAGGTGCAGGGCGATCTCGCGCCCCACCCGACGGGCGGCACCGGTCACCAGAACGACGGGGCGGTCAGACATCATTCCTACAATGCGGGCATGCAAATCAATGAGGGGCGAAGTGTATCGGGGGCGGGTTCCGGCCCGCTCATTCGCCTGATCCGTCAGGCCATCGAACGCGGTGCGGGCTGGCTGCCTTTCGACCTCTTCATGGCGATGGCTTTGTATGCGCCGGGGCTGGGTTATTACGCCCGAGGCGACCGCCAGTTCGGCAGCCTGCCAGCGTCGGGCAGCGACTTCATCACCGCGCCCGAGCTGTCGCCGTTGTTCGGTGCCGCGCTGGCCCGCCAGGTGGCCCAGGCGCTGGACGCCTGCGACGCTGCCGAGGTGTGGGAGTTCGGTGCCGGCTCGGGTGCACTGGCGCTGCAACTGCTGAACGCTCTCGGCCCGCGCGTTCAGCGCTACACCATCGTCGATCTGTCTGCGGCGCTGTGTGAACGGCAGCGCGCCACGCTGGCATTGCACAGCGACCGCGTGCGCTGGCTCGATGCACTGCCCGAGACGATGCACGGCGTGATCATCGGCAACGAGGTGCTCGATGCGATGCCGGTGCAACTGCTGCACTTCGACGGCGCGCGCTGGTGCGAGCGCGGCGTGAGCTGGGCTGATGAGCGCCTGCACTGGGCCGACCGCGCCAGCGCGTTGCGGCCGCCGTTCGATGGCGGTTTTCCGCCCGACAGCACGACCGAGATTCACGCGCAGGCCGAGGCCTTCATCGCGACGCTGGGCGAACGGTTGCAGCGCGGCGCAGCCTTCTTCATCGACTACGGTTTCCCCGAGGCCGAGTACTACCACCCGCAGCGCCACATGGGCACGCTGATGTGCCACCGAGCGCACCAGTCCGACACCGATCCGCTG
>JANNEI010000063.1:0-4271 GCA_031378565.1 Burkholderiales bacterium | reverse complement strand
TCTTCGCCATAGTCTCGTATCACTTCCGCAATCTGGCGCTCGTCGGCGCGGGCCAAAAATTCCGCAGCGCTCTCGCCGCGGCTCGTGTCCATGCGCATGTCCAGCGGCCCGTCGAAACGGAAGCTGAAGCCGCGCTCGGCGGTATCGATCTGCGGCGATGAAACGCCCAGGTCGAGCAGCAGGCCGTTGACCCGCGTCACGCCCAAGCCGGCCAGCGTGGCCACCATCTGGCTGAACGGCGTGTGATGGATGGAAAAACGCGGGTCATCGACCCGCGTTTCGCCCGACGTCGCCGCGTCAATGGCATGTGGATCGCGGTCGATCGCCACCAGCCGCCCGGCGCGGCCCAGGCGTTGCAGCAGCAGGCGCGAATGCCCGCCGCGACCGTAGGTGCCGTCGACGTAGACGCCGTCGGGGTCGATGACGAGCGCGTCCACCGCCTCGTTCAGCAAGACCGTTGTGTGCGCGAAGCCTTCGGCGGCGTTCATGCTCAGAAGCTGAAATCTTTGAGGGCGTCGGGCATGTCCGACTGCATCACGCTGGCTTCATGCGCAGCGTGCCGCTCGGCGTCCCACAGCTCGAAGTGGTTGCCCATGCCGATCAGCATCACGTCGCGCACGAGGCCCGCGGAAGCGCGCAGTTCGGGGGCGATCAGCACGCGCGAGGAGGCATCGATGTCGACATCCACCGCGTTGCCGAGGAAGACTCGCTTCCAGCCGCTGGCGGCCATCGGCAGCGTCATCAACCGGTCCCGAAAGCCTTCCCACGCCGGGCGCGGGAAAATCATCAGCGAGCCTTCAGGATTCTTGGTGATCGTGAGTTGACTCACGCCCATCGCACCCAGCAGTTCGCGGTGACGCGCCGGCATGGCGATTCGCCCTTTGCCGTCCAGCGTCAGCGCCGAAGGTCCCTGAAACACGATAGCTGCCACGAAAACCCACAAAAGTGCACTTAGTTGCACTGTAGCTCATGGCGTGACCCCGGGTCAACGAAAGTTGTAAAGAAAATTCAATGGAATCAAGCACTTAGCGCTGGTTTGGAAAGCGCATCCAGTTTCAAAAACAGCTTCAAAAATAAGGACTTGCATGGGGCTGTGAAAGTGTTGCGTGAGCTATTTCAGCGCTGCGCCCCGAGAAAGCCCGCAGATCGACTACCGCAGCGGCGACACGCCGATCAGCCAGGCGTGCGCCCAAACGACGAACACCGCGTAGACCAGCAGCCCGCCGACCAGCGCGATCACGTCGTTCATCGGCCGCGCGGGTTCGACTGCCACCGCAGGCTGCGGACGCCGCTTGACCGCGATGCGGTCCGCCACCGCCCAGGCCAGGAAGCCGCCGAACAGCAGCACGTCGGCCAGCGTGCCATTGGCCAGCAAATGGGCCACCGCCCACAGCTTGGTGGCGAGCAGCATCGGGTGCTTGGCGGCTGTCTTGATGCGCCCGGGCAGCGACGACGCGAACAGCAGCGGGAACACCGGCAGCATCAGGAGCAAGGCCACGTGCCGCGTCCACGTCGGCGGCGTGTATATGACCACCGGCGACTGCCGCGCCACGCCATATCCGTAGACGATGAGCAGCAAACCGGCGAGCGCCACCACCGAGTACAAGCCCTTCCACGGCCCTTCGCCGCGCTGCGCGATCTGGGCCGTGCGCCAGCCGCGCGCCACGATGGAAACGGAGTGGATGCCGAGGAACAGCACGAGGCCGAGGAGAAGCCAGGTCATGGTGCAGGCTGCCGAAGTGAACGGACTTTCAGTCTATCGCCGCCGGGGCCGGAAATGGTCGTCGCGGTGGCTGCTTCGACAGGCTGTCGAACGCGCCGGCAACCTCGGTGCACGTGGTGGGCAGCCCCTCAGTTCGACTCCTTGATCAACCTTCCGCTGGCCGACTGGATCGGCCGCGCGTTCATCGGGTACAGCTTGGCGAAGATGGCGATCTGTTCGGCAGACACCGGCACCGGGTTCTTCATCACCATCCACAGCACACCTTCGCTGCACGGCGGCGTGGTCAGCGAACCCATGTAGGTGTAGTAGCTGCGGTCTGCGGGCAGCAGTTCGTTCAGGTCCATCGGCAAGCGCGCGGCCACCTCGTCGCCTTTTTCCAGCGGCAGGTTGTTCCACACCGCCTGCACCAGCGGCTGCGCGCTGCCGCGGTCGAGCAGCACGGCGACCACGGCCAGGCGGCCTTCCACATCCTTGTGAACCAGGTGCGCCACCATGTCGAACAGGCGGCCGTTGATGCGTTCTTCAGACGGGCGGTGAAAGTGGAATTGCAGCAGCTCGAAGCGGCGGCCGGTCACCTCGATGAAGTTGCCCGCGCCCACATTGACCTGCACCGTGTGGCCGTTGTCGACGACGCGGAAGGCGCTGGGACGGTAGTCGAATTGCACCGCGTCCAGCTGCACCTTGATGCCGTCGCGGATGTCGATCGGGCTCTGGCGCTTGCCGTTGCCACAGGTGGCGAAGTCGGGCTTCAACTGCGCCCAGGCCTGCGGGCCACCGTCTCCCTGGTAGTCCCAGTGCGTTGCGTGCGGCGCGTGTCCGTCCTGTCCGCCAGGCGCGCCAGCCGACGACTGGCGGTGCGCCGCAGCCAGCCTGGCGGCAGGCGCAGGGCTGGTACCCGCCGCGCCGCCGGCATGGCTTTGCGAGGGCGCGATGGCTTGCACCGACGGGCGCGACACGACCCGCACCACGTTGGGCACAACCGCCTCGGGTGGCTTCGCTGCGCCCAGCTTTTCAGCCAGCCGCTCGCGGATGATGTCCATCGGGTCCTTGATCGGGCGCGGGCCTTTCGTGGTGTTCGCGACAGGCTTGTGCGGATCGGCAGTGGCCTCGGTCACCGGCTTTGCATCGGCGGCTGCGGACGCCTTCTTGCCCGGCGCGGCATGGGCGTCGGCAGCTGGGTCGGATGACCACGCCGCGCTGCTGCACAGCCCCAGGCAGACGAGGGCGGCAAGCAGCGGCGGGCGATGAAAGGATGGCAAGGGCATGGCGGGTCTCCGGCACGAAATCGTTGTGTCTCGTGCGGATATCGGCCTCGCAGTGCGGCGCTTGAGTTCACCAATGGGGATCAGGCCTTCACGTCTGTGGTGGATCAAACGTTCTGCACCGGCCTTCACGAGCCGACTTCGCTGCACAGCTTCGCAGGTGCTTCGCTGCGTCGGCTCAGGCCTGCACATCGGTGGTTGATCGAAGGTTCTACCGTGGCCTTCGCGAGCCGACTGCGCTGGACAGCTTCGCAGGTCCTTCGCTGCGTCGGCTCAAGTCACCCGCGGCTTGACCCAGACCCAGGCGATCACGCCGATGCTCATCATCAGCGTGGACGCCACCGCCAGCGCCACCGTCGAATGCATTACCAGCGGAGCAATCACGCCGGCCACCACGGCGTTGGCCAGGCTGCCGATGAAGGCCTGGAACGACGACGCCATGCCGCGCCGCTCGGGCACCAGGTCGAGCACCATCAGCGTCACCACCGGCACCATCAGCGCCCAGCCGAATGCGTAGCCGGCGATCGGCAGCAGCGCCCACCACGCGGCGGGGACGAACAGCAGGTTCAACACCAGGTTCAGGATCGACACGCCGATCATGATCACGAAGCCGTTGCGAATCTGGTGCTTGGGCTTCATGTTGCCGGCGCGCCGGCCCGACAACCACGCCCCGCCCATGATGCCGGCGATGGTGAGGGTGAAGAACCAGAAGAATTCGCCCGGCCCGAGGTGCAGGTGTTCACCCAGGAAAACAGGGGCCGACAGCACGTAAAGGAACATGCCGTTGAACGGAATGCCGCTGGCCAGCGCCAGCATCAGGAAGCGCGGGCTGGAGCCCAGTTCCCAGTAGCCGCTCATCAGGTTGCGCAGGTTCAGCGGTTGCTTGTGCGAAGCGTGCAGGGTTTCTGGCAGCAGCCTGAAATTGGCCAGCCACAGCACCGCACCAATGGCGGTCAGGAACCAGAAGATGGCATGCCAGTTGGAATGGATGAACAGGAAACCGCCCACCATCGGCGCAACGGCCGGTGCCACACCGAAGTAGATGGTGACCTGCGACATCACGCGCTGCGCGTCGGCCGGCGGGAACATGTCGCGGATGACAGCGCGCGACACCACGATGCCGGCCCCCGCCGACTTGCCCTGAATCGCGCGGAAGAACACCAGCTTCCCGATGCTCTGCGACAGCGCGCAACCGGCCGACGCCAGCGTGAACATCGCCACACCCCACAGCACCACCGGGCGGCGTCCCAGGCTGTCCGACAGCGCGCCGTGGAACAGGTTCATCA